>CAYJTD010000024.1:0-13758 GCA_964372525.1 uncultured Nitrosopumilales archaeon
AATAATACCATTCTTTTTTGTTGGTGGATTTACTGCGTTGCTAATAGCGATAGGTGTTAGCATAACATCATCCTTCATTGTAGGTGCTATCAAATCAAAGATGGCAAGAAAGAACTGGGTGAAGGGTGGTATAGAAATGGCTGGCTTGGGAACAGGCATAGCATTGATAGGTTACGGTATAGGTGCAGAACTTGTTGAACTGGGAGTAATAGGAGGGGCAGTCATACAGGCTGGCTAGGAAATAAAATCTGCGAATATGCTGCAAGTCTTTTCAATGCTTTCAATCTTGTTTCCCGTTCTATTTCCGCACTCTCTATAGCATCCATTAGTATCTTCACACTCTTATCGTATGTTCTTCTGTCAACGGGGTATGGCACGCCGTCTTTTCCGCCATGAGCAAAGGAGAATTTAACAGGGTCATTCCATGATGGTCTAGCACCATAGATGAGTTCTGCTACCAGTGCCAGTGCTCTTACCACAGAGGGTCCAACCCCCCTTATAGCAATCAATTCCTCATAATTCCTAGGTTTTACATCGTATACCTTTCTGAAGAGATTCCAGTCAAGCCTCCATGGCATTGCATATGCTTCAATATTTGCTGGTTTACTTTCAAACCACTGGTCTAAACTATTTTTTATTGGAAGTCTTTTAATGGACGATACCACGTTGTTCGGGTAGCTGTTTACAACATCAACGCAGGTCTTTCTACATTCTTCCGATAATCTTGATGTCATGTTGAGCGTTTGATCACTTGCAGAATCACTAATTATGCCAGAATGTGGTTCATTTACAAAACTTTCAATAGAATCTGCTAACCAGTGATAACGCCTTGCCATTCTGTTATCTGGGTTCATTCCCTGCTGAATAACAGCCCATGAACCATCTTCTGCTAGCAGCATTGTATGGTGGTAAAGTGTGTAACCGTCCTGCACAGCAGCATTGTCAATCTTTGCAGATATCCTGCTGACATAAGCCAGTTCATTCAGTTTAGCGTCAGACAGATTGAATGCCTCACATATAGCAGCTATATCATTTACTGTATTCATTGCCTTGCTTCCTTTTCCGCCCGCAAACATAACGCCATGCATGTCTGATTTCAGTGCCTGTTTCAATACACCTGTTACTACTGTCGTTAACCCAGATGAGTGCCAGTCAAAGCCAAGAACGCATCCAAAGGCCTGGAACCAAAGTGGATCTGACATGCGTCTCAGGAACTCGTGTTGCCCATGTTCTTCAATAATGAGTTTGGATATAGCGTATGATAATCGCTCCATTCTTCTTACTAACCATTGAGGAGCATGTCCGGGATGTAGTGGTAGCTGTTTGGTACCCTTCTTAACCAATATCACTCAATATTATGCTTGTTAGATAATTATTGTGTTGTGAGGGATTCCACGAAGGACAAAAAATGTTTACACCGTTGCATTAATACGCAAAATTCAAGTCTAAAGAGTGAGCGAAGAGAACAAGCACAAGCCTTACGTATACATCATAGTTGGGATGGCATCGCTGCTGGTATTTGCGGCAATGGTACAGGTTATGGTTCCAAATCCTAACATAATGCAAGATGCGTCTCTACAGATACTCCCTGTTCCTGTAGGCGCTGAGAAGTATCCAAATGTAAACGAGCCGTTAATGTGTTCCACGGAGTTCTCTCCAATATCAGATAAAAATACCTTATCTCCAGTAATGGATGAAAGCTCTAAGATCAAATACAACGTAATGACTCCTAAGGTACTGCCTGAAGGTTATTCATTGCAAGGAGTTGATGTAATAAGCAAGAACGGTGTTGAAATGATAACATTGTACTACTGGAACAAACCCCTATGTGATATAGCTAAGAAACTTGAGGGTGGACCTGCACTTAATGGCGCTGTGGTTGTACGCATAGCAAATTCACTCAAGGTGCCAGATGCACATGCCCAGATGATCGATGCTGTTAACAAAATAATACCAACGTCTGATTTACAGAAACTTGTGATAAATGGCATACCTGCGATAGGTAACCAGCCAAGCAATAGCCTATCAATTGCCAGTACTACAGAAGAAACATTTCCATATCCAGCAAGGATATTTGTGATGTCGCATAAGATGCTGTATAATATAGAGGCTAACATGCCCCTTGAAGACCTGGTAAAGATAGCAGAGTCAATAAACTAACTAATACCGCATGCAATTCATTTAATGAAAATCATTAAATTTTTCATTTTCTCCATGCTTGTTATTATCATATTGCAATCTGCATAGTTTATTGTTTAAGGCAAATGAAAAAAATGTAAAACCAAAATTGAGTACGGAAAAGCTCCCCTGTGTTAAGCTAGAGGAGGGGAGAGGGAATTTAAAGAAAAAGCATGTGTAAATTAGTTCAATTATTTCTTGTATCGAGCAATTCTGTTTGCAATGATACCTGCTAAAGCACCAGCACCTATACCGTTGTCAATGTTCATCACAGCTAAACCGGTTGTACAACTTTGAAGCATTGATGCTAGCGCTGCAAATCCATCAGAACCAAAACCATAACCGACAGAAGTGGGAACGCCGATTACAGGAACATCTACCATTGTTGATACAACTGATGCTAATGCGCCTTCCATACCTGCAACAACTACTATTGCATCAACTTCATTGGCTATCATTTCCTTCAATACTGGAAACAGCCTGTGCATGCCAGCGATTCCAACGTCGTAATTGTACATTACCTTGCAGCCCATTGCTTCAACCATTAGCCTGGCCTCTTCTGCTACAGCAATATCAGACGTACCGGCAGTTATTATTCCGACCTTACCTTTTGTATTGCCGATCTTATTTTTGTTTACAACCAATGTTCTTGCTCTTTCGCTTGCAGTTACCTTGCCTTTTTTGTTCAGAAATTTCTGCAGTTTTTTCATATGATCATTATTTATCCTGCTTATTATCACTGAACCTTTTCGCTTTAAAGCTGCATCAGCTATTTTTGTTAAATCCGAATAAATTTTGTTCTCTCCAAATACGACTTCAGGCATTCCTCTCCTCATCTCCCTGCCAACATCTAATTTTGCCAGATCTTCAACGTATTCTATAGAATGCAAGGAAAGCATCTTCTGTGCTTCTTCAGTGCTCATCTTGCCCTTTGCTACTTTGTCGAGTATGTCCTTAAGCTGCACACCTTTGATCATGTTGAAGGCTGATAAAAAACCATATCCTTCTCATGACAACTATTCTTGCATGAATTTTTGTTTTATGCGTAAAACTAGGATTATCACAAAAATATATAGCGGTACGTAGGATATGCAGGTGTAAAGGGAATTTGGCTCGTACAATGGAACGTTCGCTTAAAGCCTATACCAGCAAAGTTGATCCACTGCATATTGCAAAACCTGTTAGGATTGGGATCATTGGTGGCGGTCAATTAGCGAAGATGATAGCGCAGGTGGCAAAACGTATGTCGATATACGTAGTTATACTGGACCCAACGCCTGATTGTTCTGCTGCTAAAGTAGTTGATAGACAGATTGTTGCTGATTTTAAGGATGAAGGTGCTATAAGGCAGTTAGCAAATGAATGCGATGTCGTAACTTATGAAATTGAATTAGGTAATTCTGATATTTTGAGTAAATTAGAAAAAAATGGATTTGCAATACATCCATCTGCAGAGACGCTAAGGAACATTCAGGATAAACTACTGCAAAGACAAATGCTGAAGGAGAATAATATTCCTGTTCCTGCTTTCATAGAAACAAGTACGAAAGAAGATCTTGTAGGTGCATTAGGAAAGTTAGGATTCCCTGCAATGCTTAAAGCTAGGTTTGATTCATACGATGGGCGTGGCAATTTTCTAATTGAATCGGAAGGACAGATCGATGAAGCGACAAAATTCTTGCAAGGTAGAAAATGTTTCTTGGAAGAATACGTTCCATTCGCTAAGGAAATTTCAGTTATGATTGCAAGGAATGGTTCTGGGCAAGTTGTTAGCTATCCCGTAGTTGAAAATGTTCATAAAAATAACATACTTGACGTTACAATTGCGCCTGCAAGGATAAGTGAAAAGGCAAGAAAAGAAGCTAATCGTATTGCAGATGCTACCGTACGCTTGTTAAAAGGCATGGGAATATTTGGAATTGAGATGTTTCTTACCAAAGATGACAAAGTGTTGGTTAATGAGATTGCTCCTAGACCACATAATTCTGGTCATTACTCGATTGAAGCCTGTAGCATTTCGCAGTTTGAGCAGCATATTAGGGCTATTCTTGATTTGCCGTTGATAGAACCTGTTTTGCTCACACCTGCTGTCATGATCAATATCATTGGCGAAGATGGTTCAGATCATCCATACGCTGTAGAAGGCATGAAGAATGTGCTTGCAATTCCTGGCGCTTCCTTGCATATCTATGGTAAGGCAACAGCAAGGAAGGGAAGGAAACTAGGTCATATCACTGTCGTTGATTCTGATATTGAGCAAGCTATTCAAAAGGCAAGGGAAGCCAGATCGTTGATCAAAATTAAAGATATGAGTGATATTAATGAATAAATCACTAGTTGGTATCATAATGGGAAGTGATTCTGACCTTACTGTAATGAAAGATGCAGCTGAAGTTCTAGAATCATTTGGTATAAAGTATGAATTGACAATTGTCTCTGCTCACAGAACGCCTCAAAGAATGATGCAGTATGCCAAGACTGCTAGAAAGAGAGGTATCAGAGTTATAATTGCTGGAGCTGGTGGTGCGGCTCATCTTCCTGGAATGCTTGCTTCTGCAACTGATCTGCCTGTGATAGGAGTGCCGATAAAAACGAAGTCTCTTGATGGACTTGATTCATTACTTTCTATCGCACAGATGCCGAACGGTGTTCCAGTTGCAACTGTTGCTATTAATGGAGCTAGGAATGCTGGAATACTTGCATGTGAAATACTGGGCACAAAGGATGATGCTATAGGTAAGAAAATTGCAAAGTTTAAAGAAAATATGCGTCAAGAAGTTGAAAAAAAGGCATCTAAACTAGCATCAAAAGGCTTTCGCAAGTATCTTAAAAGTAAATGAGATAAAGTCTAAACTATATGATGAGCTAGGCGTTCTTTTGCCATAAACCTCTAAGATTTGCATTATTCGGCAAATAAACAATTTATCTAAGAATGAAGTATAAGCTTTGGAGTAGGGTCATCGTATATAGCGGAAGTCACACATAGAGGACTTTTGTCTTGATGACTCTACATTCCGAAATAATTTGTTCTACTGAAGGAATTATCAGTATGGCGTTCTTTTGTCTCAACACTAATCTTTTAAATAAAACACTCTCAGCAAACCCATAGAGTATCTGGTTAAGATGTTTGTATACATACCGAATAAATATACGATTTCTGTCATAACTTGTTATGTCGCATATACATCATAAATATCGTTCAAAACTGCCTTTGATAATTGGTTTTGCTACAATTGGTGGTGTTCTGTTCGTTACTTGGATATTGTTTAAAGTGATAGTCAAACTACTATCATCATAATCACCCTAGTTCCAAAACTAATTTTTTCTAACCTATTATTCGGTTAATTCGATGTTCTTTTGCCTTAACTATATAAAGACATGAGAATAAATTGACAAAATTTACACTCTTTATGATCGAAGATAGACAATAATCCTTTTTACTTTATGCTATAAAATAATGCTGATTTGGCAAAGAGACCATTCGTAATAGACATAGGAAATGAGCAGATACCTGTAGAAGGTCACCAGCCCAAGAATGTGGCTATAAAGTATCTCATGAGGAGGAGGCGTTCATTGCTCATGACAAGAGACAAAACGAAAGTGGAGCGTTTATGGGAATCCTTACCTAAATCGATAAAGATTCTAGGTAAGCAATCTGCCAAAAACTACAAGATCAATTGGGAGAGAGAAGGAAAGACCGAATTTGAGGGTTCCAGATTTGTCTTCACGCTTGAAGAGCTCGAAAAAGCATCATAAATAAAAGAGTGTATATTCAATCAAACTCATGTCATTTTTGTTCAAGGGCGGTAAGAGGAAGAGGGCTACAAGTATAGTCAGAGACTGGGAGAAATCACAGGTATCAACTATAGCGAAGGATATTGTAAAAATAATACCAGACAAGGCACCGTTTTTGCGTGATATAGCAAGCGGCTCGTTGACAAGTTTGATCAACAAGAATCTGGAATTCTTTGCTGCTGAGCCGGAAGAAGTATCTGGCAATATTTACAGGGTTATGGATACTGCTAGGGTGAAGGTTGGACCTGGTATTCCGTTCATAGGCAAGCAGTTCACCTTATCGATTAATTATAACGTAAAGGTTGATGTGAAGGAAAAAAGGATTGTAGAAGCTAAACCAGACCTTACTTCATTAAAAATTGATTTCGTCTAAACAGCTTTATATGATGTGTGTAAAGATATTATATTTTGTATATGCCCGTAGATGCAAATGCGCTCATTGCTTGGATTATCGTTACTGTAGCATTTATTGCAGTAATTGCATTTCTTTACACCAAAGTATCTAGGACTAGAGCAAAGAAGATAGATGAAAATAAAGATGAAGCGCCTGCATATTGAGAAGAAGGCCATAAGAGCACTAGGCATCGCTGAAAGTTTTAACAAATCGGAGAAGCAATCTGTGCTAGGTGGTGTTGTGATGCGAAGTGATATGATCATAGATGGTATAACATATGCAAATGCTACCGTCAAGGGTGATGATGCTACGGATGCTATAATCGATATGTATGAGAATCTTGATCGTACAGACATAAACTTCGTTATGATTGGTGGATTGGTAATAAGCATGTACAACATAATCGATCCGAAACGGTTGTGGGAAAGATTGGAAATTCCAATAATTGGTGTTACCTTCGAAGAATCTGAAGGGCTTGATTCGCACATAAAACGGGTTTTCCCTGATATATGGAAAAGCAAGCTTGAAGCGTATCACAAACTTGGAGATAGAGAAACGATCAAGTTGAAGACAGGTCATGATGTATATGTACGTGCAGAAGGAATAAACACTAAAAGTGCAAAACAAGCCTTGAACAAATTTGTGCTACAAGGATCAATTCCTGAACCTATAAGAGTTGCAAGGTTGATCGCAAGGGCAAAACTTGATGCAGCATAAACTTCATATCCATAGATCCCCATTTCAATATGTTGCATATCCCTCCCGAGTTGTGTATAGAATGCAGAGGGACGAAAAGGCTCTGCGGTCTGGCGTATTGCCCTGTTATGGTAAAGATGAACATACAACCGCTAAGGCTCAATCTTGCATCGGAAATTCAAGGTTCAAGCCCACCAAGTGTGTTTGTAGGCAGGGTAGGATATCCGAAAGTGATGGTAGGACCCATGCTTCCCCCGATCTTTGAAGATACTTCTGCATATGATACGCCTGAACTGTGGCAGGATTACAAAGTAGATGACATTCTGCATTTTAGACTATCGCTTGTAAGGGGTACAACATTAGTTGATGTGAAAGATGCTAAGAGAGAAACCAAGATGGTTCAGACGCTGCAAGAATTAGCGATGGCTGAGAAGCCTGTCGATTCAGATATGGTGTTGAAGAAGGATCCTAGTAAGACTGTACATCTTAACGAGCATATACCGCCGTTTGGACCTTCTGGACAGATGTTCAAGTTCAATGTTAGCGGTAACATAAGTGTAGATCAGAGAATAGAGAAAGCTTACTACGATAAGGATCTGAAGGCAGGTGAGGCAGTGGTGCGACTTTATGGTAATGGGGTGCCTTTATCCAAAATACAAAAGTCATTCAGCGTAGGCTCGTTTGGAAAAGCTAGAAGGATGGTTCCGACCAGATGGAGTATAACTGCTGTAGATGATATAACATCAAAGTCACTCATTGAAAAGGTAAAGATGCAGCAAGAAATTGGCGAATACCTTGTTTATGTAAGAAAGATACACATGAACGTATTCATTGCTGTGGTTATTCCTGGAGCATGGAGCTTTGAATGGATTGAAGCATGGTTTCCAAATACAACATGGAACCTGATGCAATATGGTAATCCAGCTATCATGGGTGACAATGAAGACTATATGGGCATCGATCACTATGCGAAGGTTGGAGGCTGTTACTATTCTGCAAGGCTTACTGCGGCAGAAATGCTGAGCCAATTACAAAGGCAAGGAACTGTTTTAATGCTACGTGAAATCTATCCTGGTTTCAATATTCCATTAGGAGTTTGGTTCGTAAGAGAACAACTGCGTGCCATGATGAAATCCAAACCGTATAGATTTAGTAGTTTAGAAGAGGCTCTTGAATTTTCTATGCAGAATCTTACTATTCCGCTAAACAAGTGGGTTGCAAAAAGTAGAATACTGCGGGACGTCAGGTACCAGAAGAGAATTAGTGAATATGTATGATTTTTGTAAAAATGTTTTGATTTAACACTACAGTTAATAGTGTTGGTGTAATTTTGTTTTATGTGAATCTAAAAATTGTTGCTGTAATCGTTGGTGTGCTAATAGCAGCATATGCAATATTGACATTTACAATTCTACAACAAAATGAAACTGTTAATAACAACGCTGAGATGCTTAAAAATGGCAAAGATCTGTCGAAAATAGTTACTACGACTGTTGAATATGCAGATGGTGTAAACGGCTTCTTTGCAAAACCTGATGTTGCAGGTAAATATCCAGCTATAGTTGTGATCCATGAATGGTGGGGTCTTAACGACCATATCAAAGATATGGCGAAACAGATAGCAAATGAGGGTTATGTTGTTCTAGCAGTTGATCTCTATGGCGAAGTAGCGACAGAGTCTATGCGTGCACAAGAGCTTTCTTCTAGTGTGAGAAGCAATCCTGATGCAGCGATACAGAATATGAAGTCCGCAGTTAACTATCTTAGAAACCATGAATCTGTGAATAGTAATGCAATAGCATCTTTAGGATGGTGCTTTGGTGGAGGATGGTCACTCCAACTGGCATTGAATGAAGAGCTCACAGCTACAGTAATTTACTATGGTAGTTTGGTCACTGAGCCAGAAAGGTTGTCAGTAATAAAATGGCCAGTTCTTGGAGTATTCGGTAGTGAAGATAGGGGAATACCAGTAGATCAAGTCAAAGCATTTGAAAAAGCATTAAATGAAAACAACATAGAAAATGAGATCTACATCTATGATGGTGTGGGTCATGCATTTGCAAACCCATCTGGTGCGAACTATGCTCCTGAAGAAACCAAAGATGCATGGGAAAAGACAGTTGCATTTCTTGACAAACATTTGAAATAAGGTTAGCTTACAAATAACTTATACTAGATCTATAAACAAACTTGCACTTCAATCGTTGTACTATGATTTATATGACAACTACATAGTAGGAAAAATATGGTCAGCAGAGCGTTACTTTTTGGTCCGTTTCCAATTAGAGTAATCGTTGGCATAGCCTTCATGGCACATGGTTATCTAAAGTTAATCGCTATACCAGATACACAGGGATTCTTCGGTAACATAGGTCTCCCTCCAGAACTAGCTATGCTAATAGGATTGTTGGAATTTGTAGGAGGATTGGTCTTGCTTCTTGGTGTTCTAACTAGAATATCATCAATATTGTTAATAGGAGATATGATCGGTGCCATTATGGTTGTGAAAATATCCAAAGGATTTGTAGGTGGTGCAGAATTAGATTTACTGTTCCTTGCAGGATGTGCAAGTTTGCTGATAACTGGCCCCGGTAGAATCTCCATAGAATGGGACGTTATCAAACGAGAGATATTTCCTCGTGGCAAGAACCTGGTAACAAGTAGATAGCGTATAGAATGATTTAGGAATTATGGTGATAAATCTCGTGCGTTATACAATATTGTGAATGTCTTCATAGATAAGATTATAGAAAAGAGAAGTGTGTGAAATTCTACCTATAATAATGAGGTTCTAGTGAGGTTATGAAGAGATGGAAGAGAAGATCGTAAAGGATAGCAGCCTGTTCGTCAGGTATAACAGTATTATCATAACTATACTGCTAGTATCACCAATAATCTACACCTTTGCCATCGCACCTGACACGTTTAACATGAGCTGGAATGAAGGTCGTGGTGGATTTCTGTTTGCGCTTGCGTTCATAGGTGCTGAACTGATCGGCACCAAATTTGAGATCAGCAAAAAACGCTTCTATGCTGTTTTACCCCTTACTGCTGCTACAATTGCATACTTTACGTTTCTAGATTTTGGTTTGCGTTCCAGCATAATGAATGTAGCATCTTCGTACAACGTTCGATTAATCGATAGCTGGGCTTGGATGTGGGATTTCATAGTGATGGCCATATACATAGCTGCAGCTTTAACTATCTTATATGGAAAGAATTGGTTAAGGATAGCACCTGCAGGACCTATCTATCTAGTTGGTAGTGCGATCATTCTGTCACTTGATGCGTTCTTTCCATACGATACGCTAGGTCCGTTACAATTCTTCGTACCTTACATGCTGCAGATGGATACCTGGCTGATAAACACGATGGGAATTGGTGAGGCATTTACAAGAGAGAACGTGATAATACTGCAGGGCCAGCATGGCTCCATGGCACTGCAGGTCTTCTGGCCATCTGCAGGTGTACACAGCATGATCATCTACACACTTGTGATGATGGCATTTTTGTTAAAGATGAATATAGCGCCGAAGAGAAAGGTGATTTATTTCGTTATAGGCGCAGCTGGTACTGTAATAGTTAACATGATAAGGATATTCTCGCTTTCTCTATTCGCGTTATTGATAAGCACAAATGCAGTGAAGTTTGAAGAATTTCATTCTATAGCTGGTGAAATAATGTTCCTGCCGTGGCTAGCTGCTTACCTGTTCCTCGTAATGTATCTTGAAGGTAGGCGAATCAAAAAACTCTCTGCAAATAAGCCTAGTGGATGAGGTCATGTTAGATCATTATCGCGCGTTTCTGGATTAAGCTTTGCGCCGACAAGTATCACTATCAAACCTACTATAATGTTGAATGCGAGAACAAGTGGAATTAATGGCCCTGCATTCGATAATAGATTGACTGCAATTATTGGAGCCCATGAACCTATTATAAGACCACCGTTGTATACGAAACCGCAGGCGCTGTTCCTTACCTCTGTTGGAAACCTTTCTGATAGGAAAGCGGGGATTGGTCCAAAACCTGTAGTTGCCACAAACATCAACACAACGGTATAGAATATTCTTTCCGAAGTATCTGTAGCATTATACAGACCAAATATCATCGGTACAGTGAGCACGATAGCAGCTGCGGCAAATATTGCTATTGCCTTCCTTCTTCCTATATATTGACTTATGAATCCGGTAAATACATGCCCGATCAGAGATGAAACAGTTGCAGCGATCATTATTGTAGCAACTTCTGGGCGTGGAAGATCAACATACTGCTGTAGAAACGTAGGCATGAAACCTAGTGAGGTGTAGTATGCGTACATAAGGCCTGTCATGATCATCAGGGAAAGGAAGAAGCGTTTCCTTTCTTCTCTTCCAAACATAACTCTGCGCAGTGGTGCCTTCTCGATCTTCTTTTCGCGTGCCTTCTGTAACCATATTTCAGATTCGTTCATCTTGAATCTTACAAACAGAGCTACCAAGCCAGGAATTATGCCAGTAAAGAACATCACTCTCCAACCCATTTCGATAAATGCATCACCTGCATAAGCGACAGATGCGAACTGATAGGTGATCGATGCTATGATGAAACCTAAAGTGAATCCGCTCTGCACAAAACCCGAAAGCAATCCACGGCTATTTTTTGGCGCAGTTTCCATCGTGATCACTGCTCCACTGGCCCACTCACCTCCTGCAAAGAGTCCTTGAGCAAACCTCAGTAGTATCAATAGTGCTGGTGCAATAATGCCAACCGTTTGCCATGTGGGAAGAAGACCTGTTGCGAAGGTGGCAATTGAGAAGCCCGTGATTGTTATTATCATAGCCTTCTTTCTGCCGTGCCTATCGCCAAAACTTCCAAACAACGCGCCGCCAACAGGTCGCATGATCAGCGTTATAACATAAGCTGCAAATGTTGCCAGTAAGCTAAATGTAGGATCTTCAGACGGGAAGAAGAGCTGGCTTACAGATGGGATAACTAGAAGCATCAAGACTAGATCATAACCATCAAGGGACCATCCCAGCCATGATCCAAAGACTACAGCTTTTTGCTGCCTAGATAGGTGCAACATACATCCTTCTTGCCATAAAAAGAGAGATTAATTTTTACCGATCAAGGATGGGAAATGCAATTACAAATTCTAAAATTTCTTCACTTTGGTTGGGTAGTCTTATCATCACTTTCCCTTTTCCTCTGATTCAACCTTGCTGGTTCGCCTCTCTCCACACTTCATACACTTCTCATCAATTGCATATCCATCCCTAGTAGCATATTTAGGACCAGCGCCTTCCCATTCATGTTTGCCCAACTTGCAAGACATTGGCTTCTTACCCATATGACACCGTTCTTATGCGAAGACGCGTCCCATTGATAAACTTCTCTGTTTTCATATTCAAACAAATTTATCATGTTTATAGTTGTCTAGGCATTTTGCTACTCCATAAACTTGGATAATGTATCTTGCCCCTTGCTACTAACCAATTCTGAAACCTTAACACCCAATCTCCTTACCATCAGTTGACTTTCTGGTACAGCTTCGTCAAGAAGGACCTTTGCTGTTCTGAATATTTCATCGTAGTTAGTAGAAGGCGATTTTATACTTCTTGACTTGGTTTTCATGCTAAGATCGTCTAGTATCAACATTATGCCTACAGATTTGAATGAGAAACTCTGCTCTGTTAGAGATCTGTGAACATCCCTGCATAGAGATTCTAGATCGTCATGCATTTCATCAACAGAATTAGTACTTTTTTTCAATGTCATTATCCTGCCTATCTGTGTTATAGATTCATCTTCAATAACTGCCTCATTATCTATACCTCTAGATGCATTGAAAATGTATACGCCATTCTTCTTGCCGAATTCTTTTGTTAACGTGTAAATATCTAATTTAGTAAGTTCACCTATCGTTTTTACACCCATCTGATTCAACCGCTCTTCAGTTTTCTTCCCAATACCAATGATCTTGCCTACCTTCAAATCTGTTAGGAAATTGTTAATTTCGTCAGATTTCACAATCGTAAGTCCATTTGGTTTCTTAAAGTCAGAAGCGATCTTTGCAACCAGTTTGTTGGGTGCTATGCCAATTGAGCATGATAATTTCAGTTGATTTGTTAGTTGTAGTTTTATTGCAGTAGCAAGTTTTTCTCCTTTGGTAAAATCGTAATTCAATCTTTCACTTACTTCTATGAAAGCTTCATCGACCCCAACCTTTTCGAACTTGTCTGCATGATCTTGAATTATGTTCATTGCTTTATCGGATATATCGTTGTAATACGCTCGATCCATGGGTAGAAAAACAGATTCTGAAACGTCTTTCAATCTGCTCTTTGCCAGTTTTATAGGAATACCAGATTTTACATCGTATTTGCGTGCTTCGTAATTAGCTGTACTAACAGCCCCAGAATCCTCCGTTCTGCCAGAGTATACACAAACAACAACTGGCTTGCCCTTCAACTCTGGTTTTCTGAGTTCCTCACACTGAGCATAGAAGTAATCGAAATCGATATGAAAGATTATCCGTTCCTTTGTGCTTTGGCTCATTAGTAATTGAGTGCAAGGATGTAATATGAAAATATCTGTAGCTATCTAAATACTAGTTTCCTGAAATGTTGGTGATTATTCAAGATTATCCCGTGACGATAAATGAAGATGGTATAGTTGTCAAGCCTAAAATGATGAAGAAAGAGGAGATATACCAC
>CAYJTD010000025.1:0-13745 GCA_964372525.1 uncultured Nitrosopumilales archaeon
AAGCAAGAAAGTAACCTTGGTAGAATCTGATTTCTTGCTCGGAGTCAGAAAGGGGACAGCGTACAGAGCAAAATCTAGTGCTTTGTTGCAAATTACACAGAAAACAAAAGAATCATCAATATTTTATATGCGTTTTATCACGAGTCTTAAATCATGTTGAGATGTCTTTATAGCGGTAAAACATGCTAAAAACCACAAATAACGGCTTAAAAACTGCTAAAAACATGCTTGTTCTAAGCAATGAATTTTTACAAACTTTTATAAACTTGTTTGGTAATATTATGGTTAGGTGGCTAAAGCTCGCATTATGCGAGATCTCGCCTGAGATTACGATGCCCGTGGATACGGGATGGAAATGGTAAGGCGAGGTTCACCAACTTATCCCCCACGACTTGGAATATACTATTTTCTGTTTTATTACATCATAATAGCACGAGTTATTTCTTTCTATATATTGGAAAAGTGAACCAGCAATATAATCAGCAATCTGAATACAGGGCTCTTGATGGGAATGGTCATGAAATACCATAGGTTTTATCGGTGTATCTATATCTTTAATGAATTGTTTCCATGATAGTTTATCGGAGAAATATGAGTCAAAATGCTGTCTGGCTTCTCTAGACATGCTTCTATCTAGATGCAGGTTTATACTTGTTACATTGTCGAATGAAGCAAGTAGGTTTGATACTACATATTCTGCTATTATGAAATTGTATAAAATTCCTTTTTTTTCTCTAAGCCTAGGGGCTACAGATGCTTTTCTTATTGCTACAAAACCTCCACTAAAATTCTGCTTTACAATGTACTGGAGCATCTTACATCGGATAAACTCTCTATCATTGCTAAATTTGAACTCAGACAATTTGTATTTATGTCGCATATTCAAGCGTTTCAAAAGACGGCTAACATTGACACGTAAACGTTGTGTATTTAGCGAGACAACATAGCCTATTACAAAGTGCTTAGTTGAAACCGTATTAAACCCAAGATCCTCCGATTCATCTACAAACACATCTATTTCCAACTTCTACACCTTTTTAGCTAATTGCTGATTAACTAGTTCAGTTCGCTTATAGGATTAACGGTTAAACTAGGCGTTCTTTTGCCTTAACACTAGCTTTTTAAATGAATGTTCTATGAATTGCTTTCATGCGGTGGTCGTCTAGCTCGGATAGTGTTCTAACCGATCCTAACCCTTGAAAGATTGGGTTTTCTTTGTTTCCCATACCCTTCGTTTAATAAGGTTCGTTGGCAAAGATCAGCTAGTGCAATCGCCTAAGGATTCTTGGGTCATGTTCAGAGCCAATCCAATGCATACGGGAGTTTCATCCTCTAATGTTGCCAGCAGACCTTCTCTATTATGGCTAGCCGAAGTTGGTGAAATTGTTGCATCGCCGGTGTTTAGCAACGACGTGCTATACGTTCCATCAATGATGGGCATGATCTTCGCATTAAACGCAAAAGAGCAGAAGGTGCTATGGCATCTTGATATTGGTAGCCCTTTAATTTCCTCCCCATTAATCCATAAAGATACGGTAGTGGTGTCAACGTTTGATACATGGGTAAAAGACACGCGTTATTTAGGTACAAACTTTGTATTCGCAGTAGATGCGTTAGAAGGCAGAACTAAATGGAAGTACCAAATTGATGGAGATATCTTTTCATCGCCATGTATTTGTGGAAACGCATGCGTGATAGGCTCGCTTGACAAAAATGTATATGCTATAAACATAAACAATGGGGAGTTATTGTGGAAACATCATACAGACGGTGCGATATGGTCATCGCCTGCGTTGAGTGATGACACAATTTTTATTGGATCTGACGTTGGTGCCTTATACGCTCTGATCTTGGACGGTAGCATGACATGGAAATGAAAGCTTAACGGTATGGCAAGATCATCATCACCGTGTATATCGAATGAGAAGATATTCATCGGCACCTATAACGGTGCTATGTGTAGTGTTAATATTGATAATGGAGAAATCGTGTGGGAAACGCAAGCAGGTGCACATGTGTTGTCGTCACCGGCAGTAATAGATGATACAGTTCTTTTCGGTTCTTCGGATCACAAACTCTACTGTTTGAATACCAATGATGGAAAGAAGGTATGGGAATTTGAGACTGACAGTGACATATGGTCATCTCCTGCGCTAACAGAAAAAACTGCATTTTTTGGTTCTCTAAAGGGACATATTTACTCTGTAGATTTGAAGAGTGGCAAACAGGTCTGGAAGTTTCCAACGATGCAGATGATCGATTCTTCACCATGCATAGCAAATGGAATGTTGTTTATAGGGTCACGGGATGGTATACTCTATACATTTGGTTCTTCGGTTCCAGATTACATTGGCTGAAATTCATAATAAACATCATCATCTTCCATTCCACATTTGGTCAATTTAACACTGCCCCCCTTCTTCAATTCAATACCACCATCATTACAAATTATTCTTCCTAAGAGACGTATACCTTCATTCATTTGTACTATTCCACATATGGCAGGTTTACTTGCAATCATTGATTCAGAAAAATCAATTAGTTTTCCAGTAGAACCAACTTCAACCCATTCTATACTGTCTGAGAGGCACTTTGGACATACATTGCTTGGCGGCCATATAATGTTCTTGCATGATAAGCACTTGCTAGTTGTCAACTTGCCTGCTTTGAGTGACTCTATAAACTTCTGCATACTAGACACCCATTGTTACTACAGTTGCAGAAGTAGCAGCTGCAGACAGATTGTGTATTAAACCATTTTTATAATTCTTAACTTGTCGTTTGCCTGCTTTGTTTTGCATTTGCATAATTACTTCTGCCGCCTGTGCTACACCTGTAGCACCTATAGGATGACCTGCGCCAATCAACCCTCCTCTCGTATTGACGTTAACGCCTGCACTATCGATCGATTCTGCAAATCTACCTCCTTTTCCTTTCTCCACAAAGCCAAGATCCTCGTATGCAAGTATTTCACAAATGGTGAATGCGTCATGAACTTCTGCAATGTCAATCATAGTAGGCTTGATCTTTGCCATAGCATATGCATCTCTTGCAGCTAATATCGTTGAATCCATTTTAGTCAATTCTTTCACGTTACTGAAACTTGCACACATAGTTCTCTGCCCTATTCCAGTTACCCACACAGGCTGATCTGTGAATTCTTTAACTCTCTCTTCTGCAACCAATAGGATAGATGCAGCGCCATCGCAGGGTGCTGAACAGTCGTAAAGTTTTACTGGCTTGACTATGGGTTTGGATTTTAGAACATCATCCACACTCACTTTTTTCTGAAAATATGCTGAAGGGTTCATCGCTGCATTTTTATGGTTTTTAACAGAGACTAATGCCAATTGTTCTTCCGTAGTACCATATTCATCCATGTGAGCTTTAGAGAACATTGCAGCCCAATGTGCAGGATGTTTGAAAGGTCCGCGCGTAAGATCCCACTCTAGCTTTGCGGAAGGACTATTGGCTTTTTCCACACCTACTACCATTGCAACGTCACAAAGACCTGCCGCGATGTATGAATATGCAGAAATCATAGCGTTACTTCCAGAATTGCACATGTTCTCTATTCTATGTGCTATCTTTGGTTTAATTCCAAACATTTCTGATAATATGCTCGCAGTGTATTGAGCATTATCACATGTAGATACCAAAACAGCATCAATGTCATTCTGTGAAAGCTTGTTAACATTGTTGAACAGGTCTCTCATTGATTCTGACGCAACTGAATATAACGAATCGTCACTCTTTCTGAATTTTGTTAACCCGTAACCCGCTGCAGCCACTCTTCGCATTCAAATCATCCTAGAAATGTTGTGAGTGCTTCCTTAAATGAAGTTTCTGTTTCGGTAACAGGATTGAACTGTATAACCGGTAATGAGATGCCAGTATCCATGAATTCTTCTAACTTCTTTCTACACTCTGCAGGTTCACCAGCAATCGTAATAGCATCTAGCATTTTATCGGGAACCAGTTTGTGGATATTTGTCAATCCTTCTTTCTTGTATGATTCTACTATTTGCGCAACTTCATTTTTGAAACCGTTTGAAGCAAGAAATTCACTATATATGCTACCTACTGCCGCATAGAATGCCAACGTCTTCCTCGCTCTATCTCTTGCAAGCTCTCTTTCTGCCGCAACAGCAGTCATTATAACACAGACGATATCGAAATTTTTATTTCGTGTAATTTTTTTTAACTTGCTTACTGTTTTTTTCAACTCGTCGATTGGACGTAGAAATAACACTATGCCATCAGCAATGTCTGTAGATAACCCGATCATTCTTTCATTCGTTGCTGCTACATAAATCGGTATATGATCACGTTGAGGCTTGAAACCAATTTTGAAATTCCTTACTTGGACAACTTTTCCTGAATAATCGACCTTGTTACCTTGCACGATTGACCTGATTATTTCTACATAATTACGCATCCTTTCTATATGATGGGAGAATTTTTCTCCATGCCAATTTTCAACAAGTGCTTTGCTGCTGGCTCCCAGTCCAATGAATGCTCTACCGTTTGACATAACATCCAAAGTTGCTGCAGCCATAGCTATAGTGGCAGGACTTCTTGAATAGATGCTTATTATTCCCGTACCCAGACGCGCCTGCTTAGTTATGGCAGCGATGTTGCCTAACGTAACAAAGGATTCTCTTGACCATGACTCGGGGATCCAAATAGATTCTGCTCCTTGCTTGTCTGCCATTGTTGCACATTGAAGAACCTCCTCATGGCTAAGCAACGTGCCAAGACTGAATCCTAACCGCATAGCATTGAGCTGAACAAATTAGGTATATAGATTAATCTTTCAAAATTCGAATTTTGAAAGATTTTATTTTGTAGGTGGTGTTTTTTCGAATAACGTGCCTATTTCCTTGCTTGCTTCCTCAATGTCCTTATGCGAGTCTATAGAACGCCAAAACTTGCCTTCAAACTTTACCGCTTTCAACTTCTTATCTTTGGCAAGTGTTGGTAGTGCAGTAGTTTCTATGTTTCCTGATTCAGGCAAATAATCGAAGATCTTATTCGAAAGACAATACACACCAGCGTTTATCCAAAATTGATTGATCTGCGGTTTTTCGGTAAAACCTACAACCTTTGAGCTATCATCTATTTGTACAATCCCAAAAGGACTTGGGAGAGGAACCACTGCCAATGTAGCCACAAGATCGCCAGAAAGTTCATCTTTTAAGCGTATTGGGTTTATGTTGGTCAAAACATCACCGTTAAGCATGAAGAATTTTTCTTCGTTTGAAAGCAGAGTTTCAGCATTTTTCAAGGCACCGCCAGTTCCTAGCGGGTTATCTTCAACTGTATAGTAAGCGTTAACACCCAACTTGCTTCCACTTCCAATATAATCCACTAGATGTTCTTTCATATAACCAACACAGAGAATTACATCGCTAATTCCATTATTCTTTAACCATCGTATTTGCCATTCTATTATCGGCTTATCAAGAACTTCTATCATGGGTTTTGGCCTTTCATCAGTCAACGGTTTCAGACGCTTCCCGAAACCTCCTGCAAGTATAACAGCTTTCATGATCTAACTGCATAATACATATTATAAAAATTGTGTGATTATTGCTGAGTTATCTCGTAGTGTAGTTGCAAATAACAGTCAACACAATAATCAGCATCATTTGTATGTTCGCAGGAATATACCTTATCAGTATCTTTACCACATTTCTTACAGTTTTTCACAGGCAATTTTCTGGAGGCAATTATTTAAAGTGTAGAAACAGCGTTGCATACGCTTTTCTATACCTGACATCTTCTTCCCTAGTCATATCGGGATTGATCCCATTCTTCTCTGCGACGAAATACGCAAACAGTTGTAGTGGTACAATCGATACTATTGGATTAAGATATTCTGAAGAATATTCTATCTTTACAGTGTGTTTACATTCCTTTGCAATTGCTATATCACCATCTGTTACTGCAATTGTTGACACTCCTATCTTGTTCAATGCCTGTGCAGCCTCATACATTCGATGTTTGGTCTTACTATCCTTTGGCGCTATAAGGAAAACAATATCTTCTTCATCAACCCCTGATATTGACCCGTGTAACATCTGTTCCATCTGCATAGCTTCTGTATCTGTAAAATTACCTTCCTTCATTTTCAACGCCATTTCATATGCAGTAGCTGTATTAGGTCCTGCTCCTAGCACAAAGAACCGTTTCTTTGCATAATATTTATCGGCCAATTCTTTAATCTGTGCTTCCGTGTGTAGAGCGTTTTTAATTAGCGAAGGAATGCCCCGAAGTTGTTTTTTCGTAGTATTGCTTTCAGCTATGAGAGCCAATGCAGCAAGTTTTGTAATATAGCCCATTGTAACGCAATCAGATTCATCATAATAGTTAGTTGTTCTCAAGAGGATATCGACATCTTTCTCCGCTTTTCCATTTGCGGTAATACCTATGCATGGAATTTTGTTGCGTCTAATAACATCGAGTGTTTTCAGTGTAGTTCTTGTCTTCCAGCTATGACTGACCACAACCACAATAGAATTTTTCAATGTTGGTGTATAGTGGATCGTGTCTAATGCATGAATTGCTTGAACGTCAAATCCAAACATTCGCAGAACAAATTCACCATATATTGCGGCATGAAAAGAAGATCCGCAACCGGTTATGTAAACACGTTTATTCTTCATTAACTTAGCAGCTTTTCTAGCATCTTTAGCACAATTTTCTACTGTATACTGAATCGCTTCCGGTTGTTTCTGTATCATCTTATACATATTGTACATATGCTACCCATGTAGACATGACAAATTAAAACTTGTGAAATTGACAGTTTTCTATGTGTTTACAGTTACGCTGTCTTAACGGGTCCGGTTCTGATACTCTTCGTTATGCCTAACGCGAGTACCCATATCCCAGCTCCGAGAATAGGTCCACCCAATCCGATATTACCTGCTACGATAGGCATTATTCCCCCAATCATTATCAGAACACCGTTTACCAGCAATAAGATAGATACCAGTGAAGATTTTTCTCTCATTGATATGAAGAAAGCAGCTGTTGAGAGTATAATTGGCGGAATTCCAAAGGCTATACCCCTCGTCTTTTCATCTAACGGAAGAAATCCACCTGTTTCTTCGCCTTGTTTTGTTCCTGCATCAGCACCATATACCAGTAATAGAACCAACGATGCGATAACAAGACCCTGTGCTACTCTTACTGCCATAAACTATCATTTAGACATACAACTAATAAACTTAATGAAGATCAAGAGATGAGTAGATCATATTTAACATGTTTACTTACCAGATCAACAATATTGTTTTCATCAATCACATTTGCGAATGGTATTGTGCCTATCACGAATATTCCAGTTAATTCACGAATAGTTTTGCTTACAGTTTTTTCCACTGCGTTACTAGCCTGCATGCCGTTAACTACAATACCTGCAATGTCCAGGCCATAATCCTTACACGCTCTAACTGTCAACAGTGTGTGATTTAAGGTACCGAGCGAAGCTCTGGATACAATCAAAACCGGCAAATTCATTTCTTTGATCATATCAATGACAAAATAATTTTCTTTTATAGGAACCATCACGCCTCCTATCCCCTCTACAACAAGAAATTCGTGCTTGCTGGTTAGATGTTGAAATGCTGAAAATATCTCTTCAAGTTTGATATCCTTCTTCAGCAGTTGGCTAGCAGTTAGCGGTGAAGCTTCAAGAGGAAGGAAAATAGGGTTTATTTCATTTTCAGAATCTTTTACACCAGCAGTTTTTGCAAGTAATTCTGAATCATGAGATTTGAAACCAATCTTTTGTGGTATACCTGTAGCAACAGCCTTCATAACACCTACATCTATACCGTCTCTTCTCAATGCACCGGCAATACCAGCAGCAACTACAGTTTTTCCTACGCCAGTATCTGTTCCAGTTACAAATATTCCGCTCATATATCGTTATAAGCTATACCAGTAGAATTTAACTGAATTGAATATTAAAGACTTGGACAAGAAGTATGTCTGGCATCCCTATACACAAATGAAAGACTGGCAAGGTTTTGATATCAAAGTTATAGAGAAAGCAAAAGGTTCGTGGCTTATTGATAGTGAGGGTAGAAAATATTTGGACGGTGTTGCGAGCATGTGGTGCAATGTCTGGGGTCACACAAAAAAAGAAATTGTAAATGCCATGATAGGTCAGATAAGAAAACTACAGCATTCTACGCTCTTTGGCTTGGCTAACGAACCCTCCATATTACTGGCACAAATGCTGGTGAAGCAAGCAAAAGGAATGTCACGGGTGTTTTATTCGGACAACGGCTCTACTGCAGTTGAAGTAGCACTAAAGATGGCTCTGCAATACTGGCACAACGTAGGAAAGCCGAACAAAAACAAGTTTATCGCATTACAAAACGGTTACCACGGTGATACTATAGGTTCCATGTCGGTTGGATATATCGAGAATTTCTTCTCAAATTATAAACAAGTGTTGTTTCACGTGCAAAGAGCGCCTTCTCCTTACTTGTATAGAAGACCCAACAACGTAAGCGAAGATGAATTCGTAACACATTGCATTGATTCAATGGAAAAATTGTTGAAAAGTAATGACAATATTGCAGCTGTAATAATGGAGAGTGGAGCACAGCTCGCTGGCGGCGCTATAATATACCCTGATGGTTACCAGAGAGAGATCAAACGGCTATGCGAGAAGTATGATACATTACTCATACTAGACGAGGTTGCTACTGGATTTGGCAGGTTAGGTTCCATGGTTGAATATGTCAAACAAGAATCAACGCCAGACATAGTAGCATTTGGTAAGATGCTCACAGCGGGATACTTGCCACTTGCGGTAACTCTTGCAACTGAAGAGATCTATAACTCCTTTCTAGGTGAATCTGATGAATACAAACATCTGTTTCACGGTCATACATTTACAGGCAACCCCATAGCATGTTCCACAGCAATTGCCAACTTGCAATTGTACAACAAACAAAAACTGATCGAAGACGTAAGGAGAAGATCTAGAATTATAGCAAAACGTATTGATGAGATTGATAACAATGAGATAGTTGGGGATGTAAGACATAAAGGAATGTTACTAGGCATAGAACTTGTAAACGATAAGAAAAGTAAGAAACCATTTACGGTGAAGAAAAAGAGAATTAACTATATGATCATGCAAGAATCATTAAAACGCGGTGTGTTTCTAAGACCTCTTGGGCACATAATGCTGGTAGTACCTCCATTAGCAATTCCAATGAAAGAATTGGATACGCTTCTTGATACCACTATAGAAATAATAAAACGGATACAGAAAGTAAGGTGAATCGTTGTAAACCAAAATTTTAATTACAGGTTTACAGCATAAAGCGCATGCAAAATGCACCAGACTGCATTTATTCTTGCATGAACAAGGTTTTGTGTAACAAAAAAATCACGATGAGAGAAGCAAACGAGCTTCTCAACCTTGATGACAAATATACGTTAAAGCTCGCAGAAGCTGCTAACACCATCTGTAGAGAGAAGAATGGTGATTCTGTAGATGTTGAATGCCTGATAAACGCAAAATCAGGAAATTGTGCCGAGGACTGCGCCTTTTGTGCTCAATCAGGCCATTACAAAACTGATATAACAAAATACCCATTTCTCAGCAAGGAAACAATCCTTGATGCTGCTGCCAGGGCAAAGAATGGTGGTGCAAGCAGTTTTTGCCTCGTATGTGCATGGAGAGAACCTACGGAAGAGAATTTTGACGATGTTTGTAATATGGTCAGGACCATAAAGGAAGATGTAGGTATTGATGTGAACTGTTCCTTGGGTTTTCTTACTGAAGAACGTGCAAAAAGACTCAAGGAACTTGGGGTGAAGCGATATAATCATAATTTAGAAGCAAGCAAGAGTTTCTTCGATAAAATCTGTAGTACCCATACGTACTATGACAGGGTAAATACTGCGAAGATAGTAAAATCAAATGGGTTGCAGCTTTGTTCTGGTGGAATACTGGGAATGGGTGAAACAAGAACGCAGAGATTAGAGCTTGCCTTCGAAGCAAGTGAGCTGGAACCCGAAGAGTTTCCTGTAAACATCCTGATACCTAGACCCGGAACACCTTTGGCAGGCATACAATCCTTAGATCCGATGGAAGTGATAAAGACTATAGCGGTTTACCGGTTCATACTTCCTAGATCTATAATAAAGATTGCAGGCGGCAGAGAAGTTCATCTAGGAAACAAGCAATCACTTGCACTTTTAGGTGGCGCAAATGGAATAATCACGGGTGGTTACCTTACAGTTGGAGGTAATGAAGCTGCGAAAGATATAAGGATGATAAGAGAACTTGGCCTCAAAGCATGAAGTTATGGATTTTAGAAATGAATTAGACTTTTTGTACAAGGATAATTTATACAGGAAATTAGTCACTGCAGAAATTCAAGGAGCCATTGCTAAGGTAAACGGCAAAGACGCTATACTTCTTTGTTCAAACGACTACCTCGGGCTATCACAAAATAAACAGGTTATGAGAGCCATGTCCAAGGCGTTAAAAAACGGCGTATCTCAATGCAGCTCCAGGCTAGTTTCTGGCAATAACCATGTACTAGAAGAGCTCGAGTACAGTTTGGCTAAACAGAAGAATCGAGAAAGGGCTCTTGTATATCCAACCGGGTACATGGCCAACCTGGGAGTTATCTCCAGTCTTGCAGGCAAGGAAGACCTGATAGTTAGTGATGAGCTAAACCATGCTAGCATAGTTGATGCCTGCAGAATGAGCAGGGCTGCTGTAAAGGTGTTCAAGCACAACAATGTTGAAGATTTACAATCCAAATTATCTGGTTCGGAGTACAGACGCAAACTTGTAGTTACCGAAGGCGTGTTCAGCATGGATGGTGATTGTGCACAATTGATGGAGATGGGCAAAGCTTCACATGATAATAATGCCTTCTTCATAGTTGATGATGCGCATGGAGATTTTGTTTATGGCACGCATTTCAGAGGTACCGCAGAGCATTTGAACGCAGAAAAGTATGTGGATGTTATCATAAGCAGCATGAGTAAAGGTTTGGGTTGTTTTGGTGGCTATGTTACCAGTAATAGAGACCTAGTAGAATACTTGATCAACAAATCCAGGCAATTCATCTATACGTCTGCGTTACCATCGGTGTTTGCGTCTGCTGCTATTACTGCATTGCAAGTTTGTGCAAAAGGCGTGCAACAAAAGAAACTATGGAATACTGTTAGCAAGTTTAGAAAAGGCCTATTGTCTATGGGGCTAAATGTAAGTTCATCAAGCCATATAATACCGATCATGATAGGTGATGAAAAAACAGCGCTAACATTTTCCAAAACACTATTGAAAGAAGGCGTTTTTGCACAGGCTATACGGTATCCTACAGTACCCAAAGGTAGTGCAAGAATAAGAATATCAATGACATCTTTGCTTGAAAACTACATAGATGATGTATTACATGTATTTGGTAAATCAGCACAAAAGTTATCGCTCATCTAATGTTAGAGTTGGCATGTTGCAGTAACTTGAATTCATGTTACCGCAGTGACGGAAGCTACGGTTACACCAGTCGTTATAAACCTAATAAGGAAAGGGGTATTATGTCATTTATATCGAAATGGACGAAATCGGAGAAGATTAGCTTTGCTGAACGTGTAAAACGAACTGTCAAACCGCCACCAGCACTGAAACCGCGGATTGAACAGGCACAAAGAAAATTACAATTACAAATTTCCAAGTTAGATAGCGTTTCTTCAAAATTGAAGGAAAGAGATCAGGCATTATTCAGAAGGGTTGTAACAGCTATGCAGCAGCATGATATGCAATATTCCAGTGTGTTATCTACAGAGTTGTCGCAGATCCGTAAAATAGGCAAGATGGTAAATCACACCAAATTAGCATTAGAACAGATCCAGATAAGATTAAGCACAATAACAGAGTTAGGTGACGTTGTAGTTACGCTTAATCCTGCTATGGCAGTTGTGAAGAATGTAAGATCTGATTTAGGAGGCATGATGCCCCAGGTAGATAACCAGATGGACGAAGTTTCACAGCTATTAAGCAGCATATTGATCGAATCTGGACAGGTACCAAACAGCGACATAGACGTTGCACTGCAGGTATCATCTACAGATGCGCAGACAATACTAGACGAGGCAGCTTCAATTGTTGAAGGCCAGGTCAAGGACAAATTGCCAGATCTACCAAAGACTATATCGAAGGAAGTTAAGAACATAGAAAATAGTAATAGCAATGAAGAGATGCTTACTTAGACGCCTTAGCAATTTCTTGCAATGACTTTTTGATTCTGGATATAGTAGGATAGCTATAGCCACGCTCCCTATAGTTTTTGATCATCATCTTCCAGTTCTTCAGCCTCCATCTTGCCTGCTCTGCTGTAAGCAAATGAACTTCGCGCTTTATCTTGCTCTTTCTACCAACCATGAGGAACCCTCCCTTTTTAGCGATCCATCGGTTATGCGCAAAGTGTAGTCCAACAAGTATTTCTTCTACTGGCATGGAGTCAAAATACTCCTGCAGTATCTTCAACTGCTTATCACTCGCATGCGCCTTCATGTTTATCTGCAATATGCCATATTCGGCCTTCTGTACCATTGAGCGCATCTACAGATCTTTGCTTATTAATCTTTCAAAATTCGAATTTTGAAAAAAAGCTAAAATAAATTTAAGCAAATCCATTCGTCATATCTCTTGATCAATATTTTGATATGAATGTAGGAAGTTATACTGACAAATGAGGTTAAAGCGCCTCCTAATGTTATTGCTATATGGTAAGTTGCCTCTTTTGTAGGAAAAGGGTGTGGTATAGACGCGATATGAGTAACTCTTTTTCAAGGAACAGCGAAAAGACCTATGCCTATGAATGCCCTAACTGCAAAATATTGATCATGGTAAAAAACGAAAGTGATAGAAAAACTAGGGGTACCAAGCAATATTGGAACGATAAGACCATTGTAAAAGGCAGAGTTATGAAAATTCTGGTAAAAAACGCCAAGTAACGTTATAACGTACACACCCTCTACTTACGAATAACTGCAATTTTCCAGTATCTAGGGGTATGTATGCTATGAGCATACGAACAAAAGTAAAACACCTGGATGTAGGAACGAAAGTACTACTAAAGACCTGTTATGACATACATACCAATTTTTTGCAGAAACTATGCAACAGATCTAGTTATGGTATTGCTGACATGCATGATTTTAACAAAAGATATGATGAAAAGTGATACCTGACACCATGGTATCTGGCCTAGAAAATTATTAATCCGTCAACCTTTTACCACTTGTTTATTAAGACCTGACTTTCCTTTCTTTAAATACCCTCCCCTAGCTCAACACCGAGGAGCTTTTCCGTACTCATACTTGATACTGCAAATTTCATCTGTATTCACAATAAATCATATAAATTCCACGAACGATTAGTATGTTAGCTCAAAAGTTCACAATGAGATATCATTATGGTTGAACTATTCATTTCAATTGAAATGTAATAGACTTGATATGATATTCTAATAACAATAATATCTTTCAAAATTCGAATTTTGAAAGATATACGTATGCGCCGCCGGTCGGACTCGAACCGACGACCCACTGGTTTCTACCAGTAAGCTAACAGCCAGTTGCTCTACCATGCTGAGCTACGGCGGCGACATTGCTGTTCATAAAATATTATGATTTAATCTTTCCTATCGTAAACTACATTCCTTTTTCTCTAACGTAGACATATAATCCGT
>CAYJTD010000026.1:0-13718 GCA_964372525.1 uncultured Nitrosopumilales archaeon
CAAAGCCATCTTTAACCCCAATGGTTCTGGTAATCATCATTGGAATTGTTACTGCAGGGTTGATATGCGCGCCAGAAACATGACCGAATGCATAAACCATCAGCCCTATAGCAGATCCATGTGCTAAGGAAATCATTATGATTGCCTGAACTGACAAACCGTTTCCAAATGCAACAGCTGCAAGTGTTATGGATATGGTACCGAAGAAGACAAGGCCGAAAGTAGCAATTCCTTCAGCAAGCCAAGCCCGGAGATTTACCATATCCGTCTAACTTGATATATTCTATATAAAAGCATTGCAGTATTTTTGCAATCACTGAAAACTTGTAGAATTGATTAGTAGAAATTATTAATTAATTATTTATCCTATCATATACCAACCGACTTGGCAAACTCTTCCCTGCAGTTAGGCTTCAATTCCTGTGCGGCATGTTCTGGACTTACATTGCTCATGTAAACGCCAAACGCTCTTTCGAATCCAGCCCAGTTTGATATCTGTGGATACACTTCCACATGCCAGTGTATCATTGCGTTGTTTTTCTTTTCCGGCGATAGATGAAATGCCAAATTGAAGTATGCATCTTTCAATGTCTTACATAATCCTCCAAGAGTAGAGCGTAGCATCATTGCCAAATCATTTATCTCCATCTGTGTAACAGATGTGAAGCTTGCTGAGTGTCTTTTTGGCACTATCCAGAATTCATATGGGAAAGTTGGTGCCCATGGACACATCGCAATGAAGTTCTGCGTTGATAATATTTCCCTCGGGCCGTTTGCCTCGACATTAACTATATTGCAAACAGGGCATACTCCAGTGTCTTCCATTGCCCTCTCTGCAGCTTCCGCTTCCTGAAGTATGGCAGGTGGTATAGTTGGAAATGTTACCAAATCAATGTGCGAATGCTCGCTCATAGAATTCCCGTTCTTGCCGTAACTGGCAAATATTGATACGTAGTTAACCCTCTTCTGTGCGTATAACCATTTTACCCTGTCCTGAATAACCAGAAGCACATTTGTCCACTGATCTATGGGCATATTTGATAACTTTTGTTTGTGATCTGGAGCTGCTACTACAACGTAATGAAATCCATATGCGGGTTCCTTGAACAAAGGTGCATCTCCATAAGAAACGTTTGGTGCGGTGCTAACTGCTGGCTCAATGCTGGGAAATACCCTGACGGACCAGTCCTTGATATAATCGCCCTCTCCATCGCTCAGCATCTGATACATGCCATCTTTCTGTACCATTGCGAGCACTGCGGGTGAGGTTAAATGCTCATTGCCTCGGCAGTACAGGCATTTGCCATTCCTCTTGGTATGACCGTGGCCATTACCGTTGCCGTTGCCATGACCATTTCCATTTTCTGTAGGAACCACCACGAACCTATCAACTAGGTAATCCCTGCGTAATTCGCTCAAACCATTATGGTGACCCCCAAAAGCTTTCATTTCCACTCACGATAGTATAGGAGTCTGGTTTACTTTAGGAATCCTATGGAATTGTAGGAACGTGTATGCAAAATCGTTCCACTTTTTAATACAGTGTATTAATGTGTAGACGAATAGCTTTCGCTATGGATCAATGTTTCATCTGTGGTTCAGATACTGCAGTAGAAGGTTTGTATCTTTAACTTATCCAATCTTTTGACAACTTCGTTTGCGTAAGAATTAGCGGTAGACCTAGAAACCTTGAACCGCTTCTGGGCTTCCTCGGCTATCAACGTAACGTTTGATATGTCATTACCCATTGTCCACTGGGTAAGGGCAAGTATCCTTAACTGCTTGTTACGCTTATAGAGCTCCAGTTGAGACATGGCCATTCATTATATGATACATTACCATAAATAATCGTTATGTTATGGAACATTTGATCATACCAAAAATTTATCCTGCACCGTCATGTATGGCTCTGGCAATTGCTAATTTACCTACACTTCTACCCATATCTAGCCCAGGTTCTGGAAGTCTAAGAGCATTACCAGAGCTTATAACCCAAGTCTTCCAATTGCCAGCGTTTGGTTCCTCCATAGAACTTGACGGAAGTATTGGATCGGTTATTCCAACGGAGAGTGAACCGATACCAACCATTGTGGATAATATTGATAACACAAAAATCTTCTTACTTCTTTGCAGCAATTGTTTATTATTTCTTATGAGTAAGTACGCTTCATTTTTGCATGATTAGTAAATAACCACAACGAGTAAGCAGAGTCAGAGTTCTCCGTTTAACTGTGAAATGTAATGTATTACTTAGTTAAATTGCAATTAAATTATTTTCTTTGCGGAAAAATATTACATTGTATATCTAGTAAAGGATTAAATTTTTTATGTGTATGTTTGTATTCAAATGGCATAGCATATGTTGAAATATAGTATCTTGTATAATATTATGCAATGCTAGCTCCAGTTTTAATGGTATTGCTAATTTTACCATTTTCTATGGCAGAACCTTATGCCAAGGCCTTTCTGGACAGATCGATATATGGTCCTGGAGCCATTATCTATGGCACAATAACTGATCGAAACTTCAATCGATCAACAACTACTGTTGAGAGCATAGATCTTACGCAGATAGTAGATAATGAACCAATAGTGGAGATTAAGGTAACACAGCCAACCAAGGGAATGTTTGTTCTAAGTGCTGTTGATGGCTCGCTAAAGGATGAAGCTGGAAGACCTGTTACCGAAGCAGTGGAAACTCATTCTAATACGTCAGTGTTTGAATTTCTGGCTAAACTACCAGATGATTTAGAACCTAATTCATCGGTTACTATAATTTACAATGATCCATTTGAACTTGCGCCAACCAATAGAAGCTCAATTCCTGTTGAAAGGAAATTAACGCTTGTTGAAACAGGTGTAAAAGACAAGAATGGCAAACCGTTGACAAGCATAAGTGTTGGTGAACAAGTGATGTTCAAGTCAACTATTCAAAGCAGTCTGAATGTTAAACAGCAGTATGCTTACATTGTGCAGGTAAAAGATTCCAATGGTTACACAGTTGTACTTTCGTGGCTCTCTGGATATCTTGATCCCAAACGTTCAGCGAGTACTTCCATTGCGTGGATGCCAGATGCAATCGGCAAATACACTGTAGAGATATTTCTATGGGAAAGTATTGCAAAGCCCATACCCTTAGTGTGGGAAGAGAAGAATAGTGTTTTAGTTGTAACTTAACTTGATTATGTATGCTAGCACTTTTCAATCAACAAATGTGCAACAACATTGGACATGTTTGCAATTGACACACTTGTAGCTTAAACCTGCCTTGACATTTGCACATTCATCTGGATCGCAGCCACAATCAGCACACTTGATCTTCATACATGTTTATTATGCAACAAGCTATTTTTAATTATTTACATCTAACCAAGATAAGTCAAAAAAGTTAGTTTGATCTTGTAAACATGAGCAAGGGATGTGTTATACCAACGCTCTTATAACGCACCTATGGTACAGATTTTGTATGTCTACTAAACTCTTATCACTTCTACTATGCATTATGTTTTCAGCATCTCTCATTACAACTGCGTATGGAAGCTATGTAATTGGATCTACAAAAACGCTTACACTGCTATCACTCGATGAACTTCCAGAATGTATCAATGCTGTGCAATGCGATGCAACGTTTCTTGCTGGAGATTCTGTTACATTTACAGGCCTTTTGCTTGATGCAGATGAGAATTTTATTAGAGATGCAAAGGTAAACATCTACAGAGTAGAAGGTATGGAGATGCATCTGCTCACATCAGCGGTTACAGAACGCGATGGCACGTTCAAGGCAACATGGAATGCCACATTCATGGGCAAGAAGTTCGCGGGGGAGACCTTCAAGAAGCAGATCGATGAATTATCAACTGTATTTGCAAGGTTCGAAGGTGACGACAAATATGCAACATCGCAGTCGAATAAGATGGTAATGACTGTAAAAGTAATGGATGTGACAACGCATGTGGCAACGGATAAGAAAGTCTATCAAGAAGGTGAAAGTGCACTGATTTTCATCAATTTTATAGAAACGGGTACTAGCGGAGAGAAGATCAGGTATGGAAACTTTGTCAGCCCAGATACCATACGTGCAGCTTTCGATCAGGAAGCTGTAGAATTATCAGAGAAGAAGGAAGGTTCTTACACTTTCGTTACACCGCCGTTAACAATTGGACATCATCAGCTGGTGATCAACCCTGCTAAGGAAGGGTACAACACTAGCGCTGGATTCATTACCGTGCAAGTATCGGGATTTTTGTGGAAATAAAATAAGTTGGTAATATTTGTACCAGCACTAGAAACCCATCTTTATTAATGTAAATTGCCAAGTCATGGTTGGAATGACAAGCAAGAGAGACTATTATGGAACACTTGGAATATCTAAAGATGCGGACAAAAAGCAGATCAAGAAAGTGTATAGAAAGTTAGCACTGCGTTATCATCCTGATCGAAATAAATCGCCAGATGCAGAGGAAAGGTTCAAGCAAATCAATGTCGCTTATGTGATTCTGTCAGATGATGAAAAGAGGCAGAGATATGATTCGCTTGAGATCGTAACTGATGAGAGGGATATAGATTTTGAAATCATGTCTGAAGAGGTTATTACCACTCCCCCTCCTACTACAACTCCTATTAGTGATGATGAAGAGGTTAAAGTGAGTAGGTTTTCCATTTTGATAGACCCAACGCTGTGTCTGGCATTTGGCAGCTGTGAAACTCTTGCCCCGAAGGTCTTCGTCGTAGATCAGAATGTGCAATTCAATCCAAAGGCTGTTGTGGCAGACGAGTTGGGAGCAGATATTGAGACAATACTGGATGCGGCACAAACATGCCCAACTAGAGCAATCATAATTACAGACAAGGTTACAGGAGAACAGATCTATCCTTAACTTTTACATATCTCATGTTGATTGAATGACCCGATAGTAACATTGTATTCTCATAGTTTTATTTTTCTTCATAAAAAACTTATTAGACATGAAAATGTTGTAGATCGCATGCATGGTTGGTCATTAAGAATCACACTACCATTGATAGTGATAATGACCCTGATGCTAAATCCAATTCTACTATCGTATGGTGCTTATTATTATCAGGATAAAGTGCATAAACTTGTAGGAGACGGATACATTGGGGGCGTTGCGAAGATAACATGCTGGGATTACGGTGATGGTCATAGAATACACATTAAAATTCTTGTTACCAAAGTCTACCATCTCAAAGGCGGGAACCTGATATCAGCTTACATAGTTGATGCAACGAAGAATGGTGCTGATAGCTATATAGAGATTGGACATCCCGTCTTTACTTACAAGAAACATGATTATGCTGTATTCATCAGTTATTTTGATAGGAATGATTTCCCTTCAACAGCTGATAACGATTCGTGTCCGATAGATGATGTAGGAAGAATAGTAGTTGTTGTAGGAACATCGCCGCCCTCAGATGAAGATACGTTAAGTAAAGGATCTGTTGATATAATAGCAGCTACCACAGCTGGCGCTGCTAAGACGGGTATACTATAATTGAAATCTTCGACTCGACAAACAAAAGTGAGTTACAGGTAGGTAGATGAGCAAGGAAATGGCAAGCTGAATTAGTGCACAATTTGACTTGCTCGCTAATCAAGGTAACAGAATCAAAAATAACGTCAGTATTGCTATGTTCATTGGTGTAACTATTGCCCCGATCTTGAGGAACTCAATGAAACTGAAAGTGTGCTTTCTTTCTTCTGCTGCCTGAAGTATTATCACATTACTTGCAGCACCAAGGATGGTTAGATTACCTGCCAGTGTGCTTCCGCCAGCTAGCGCCATCCAAGCCTTTGTATCAATGCCTGTAAAACCAATACCCTGCATCACCTTCCAGTAAATTGCAACAAATGGCACATTACTCATTAATTGGCTTAATCCTATACTTATAAGGACAATGTTGATCAGCGTTAATGGAGAACTTGAATGAGTTAATACTGGTAAAATAGAAGTAAACAAACCTATCACTCCGCTCTGCCATAACGCATCCATAAATATGAACATGGTAACGAAGAAAATTATTATTGTCCAGTTCATACCACGAACTATTTGTTTGCGTTTCTTACTACTCAAAATAAGGGCTATACCTCCAAAAAGCGCTACGTGACTGAATGTTATACCAAAGTTGTATCCAGAAAGTTCTACAATACCAACTATAAAGAAGCCTATGACTACAATCAGTGCTATCATAGCAGAGGATTTTGCTAGGCCAGCATCGGTAACCATATCCTTTGAAACCTGCACTGTGGGCATGATCGCGTTGGCAAACTCTCTCTTATAGTATCGTTTGACTACATAGTATGTGGCAAAAAAGTTTGCAAATGTTGGGAGTGCAAGATATTTCAGGAATTCAAAAAATGGATTTGCGATACCGCTTTCCAGAGCAATAAGTAGATTTTGAGGATTCCCTATGGGAGTCATCATACTCCCTATTGTAACGGCAAAGGCAAGAGAAATTAGCAGAGGTGTAGGTCTTATTCCCATCTGGTATGCAAACCCAATTACTATCGGAGTGGCAACCAGTGCGATTGTATCGTTGATAAGAAACGCTGACATTATTCCTAGTATTACTAATATGAAGGCAAGAACCCTTTCTGGAGTTTTTGCATATTGAAGCACCTTCAATGTTACATATTTCAACAAACCAGAGACTTCCAAACCAGAGACTATGGCAAACATTCCAAGCAGGAAGAAGATAACATCAAAGTTTATCGCTGAATATGCTTCTTGAACAGGAATTATCTGCAAGAATAGTACTGCCAGTGCGCCTGCAGACATTATGAGCCATATAGGTAGGTTAACACCTCTAACATTTCTTACAATGATCAACCCGTAAACTACAGCAAATATAATTAGTCCAAGAATGGTGTGTAAAGTAATAGATTCCATCTAGTGTGATCATTTGTACGGTAATGAACTGAAGTATTTAGCCACATCTTTGTGTATTTGCTTATTGGAAGTTTACTAATTAGAGATATTGTATCGTGTTACGACCTGCTGCACTTACTTTGTAGGATTAGTCATAGTCACATATCTCATGCATTATCTAATAGTTCTTGCTCTCATGAGATTTGGACGTGGGGTGTTATTTCTTATAAAAGTCTGTCTCAATTCAGTTGCAACCTCAAGTAAGAAATTTCTGCAGAAATATGTTTCTTCGGTATTTATTAATTCACAATTGCCCAAATAGGCCAGTATGAATTCGCACCTTCCCAGAAACAGACTGGGTTTTGTGATGCATAGAAGAGTTTTAGGTGCTACTCTTGCGGCATTATTGATTTTTTCAGCGATGCCAAGCCTTCAGGCCGATCCCAACTTGAATGGTGATTACGATATTAACTCTAGTGTAAAATCAGATCCAGCAGGACATGCATCCTACATAGGAACAATGTCCAATAAATTGCATGTATCGATATCAGGCAATACTGTCATCATCACAGGTTCTCCTCCATGGGTCAATGTTAGTGGCACGCTTGATGAAGATGGTAACATTATTTCTTCAGGAAGTGGTACAGTAGCTGGCTACTCAAATGTCCTAGTTATCTTCAAGGGAAAAATTACCAGTGCAGGATTGTCTGGTGATTATACGATGGGTGCAAATGAAGAACTCCCAGATGGACAACCAATAACCTACAGGTTGGATGGTCGTATTGCAGATGAATCTTCATCGTCAACATCTACAACATCACCAACAACAATATCAACACCGCCAGAGATTCAAACTTCAGATTTCGTTATAGTACCGAACGTATCATCAAGGATCATATCTCCAGGCGAATCTGCTCAATTCACACTAGATATTGCTACTCCTACAGGGTTCAGGGAAGATTTTACTCTCATTGCAAGGGCGATGCAACAATCCAAGAATGTTGTTATTGCTTTGCATCCTCCAATAAGCGTCTACGATGAAACCCTGCAAGGATACAGGGATGTTACGCTGCGAGCAACACCTTCGCTAGATGCATTACCAGGTAATGCTGTGATTGTCATAGGCATTAACTACATGGATCCTAGCACAGAAGAACAGATCTTTCGCGATGAGATTAGCAGGGTAACCATCAACATCGAAGAGTTGAAGAAAGAAGGCGATCCAACTTTGCTATTAACCTCACCGGTGCTCTTCAAGAACAGGATATTGTTGCAGGAAGGTAAAGTGCAGTTCCCATCAGTTATAGTGAATGAGCGTGATACACCGCAACCCTACACTTACTTGGTGCTGATCACTGACGAAAATGGCTATACTGTCTTTCTTGACTTTGTGAATGGCTCTGTAAATCCAAACGCCAGAACTACTTCATTTGTGGATTGGAATTCTCCATATACTGGATCGTTCAACTTGGACATGTTTCTCTGGTCTTCTGCTGACATTCCATTTATTCTGGCACCTAAAGTAACCATGCCATTCTTTGCCTTCAATAATCAACCACAGGAGAGGCTTACTCCCATAGTTTCTACACGTGGCCACTTTGACGAGCATATATTTGATAATCCTACACTAACGAAAGGACATACAGAAACCGACTACTCTACTATAGGTAGTATACCTGGCATTAACTCGCCATGCCCCGATGAGATCGTGATCTATGTCCATGGATTTCAGAATGATGAGCAGGATGCTATAGACAACTTCAACACTGCAAAGAAATCATTGGAGAAAAATGGCTATACTGGCCCGGTCATAGGTTTTAGCTGGGACTCCGACACTGGTCCATTAGATTTTGATGACGCGAAGATGATCGCAGAAAAGAATGGGAAGAAACTTGCCCAGTTTATCGTTGACTACAAGTTAAAGTGTCCAGATACCAAGGTAAGGCTGATAGGTCACTCCATGGGTGCAAGAGTAATTTTAAATGCGTTACAGAGTTTGCATGGTAATGCTACATGGAACACCAACAACTGGAAGGTTGCGACCGTGCATGTAGTTGGAGCAGCTGTTGACAATGAGGAAGTGTCGAAGAATGATGGGTTTGGAAATGCAATAGAGGATGAGGTAGGTGACTTTTACAACAAGTTCAACTATGAGGATAATGTGTTAAGCCGTTGGTACTGGCCGGAAGAAGGAGATCAAGCGTTAGGCGAAGATGGTGCTCAGAAAGGTATACCTCTTCCAAGTAATTACCACGAGGAAGATGTTACGAAGGAAGTAGGCGATAACCATTCTGGATACAGCGGTACTTTGGACAGAAATGGAAACCTGACCGATGACGGAATCATGGACAAAGTTGTTGATGATTGGAAGACATCCAATCATTGATGTTGAATCATTGGTAGCATCGTTAGTTATAGCGATGACGTGTTATGTTTTACATTTATTGACATATCCTTAATCGTTTCAATCAATTTTTTATTAATACAATTCCGTAATGGTATGGCTTCAGGTCATACATTGTTGGATCTTTAAATCCAGCAGATATAGCTAATTTAATGCAATACTCTGGCTTGAGCCTTATGTTTAATGGTGGACCTCTAGGAGTTGGTTCGTAATTCCAGTGTACGATTCCAACCCTTCCATTGGGTTTCAGAATTCTATGAGTTTCGTGGAGCAGTTTCTCTCCTTCAGCATGAAGAATATTGAAGAGCATGACGTAATCAATGCTTTCATCTGCGATGCCAGAGCCTTCTAATACAATATCACGAAGAATTGCTTCAACGTTATTCAACCTGTTTTCTCTTGCCTTTTTCTGTGTAATTCGTACCATCTCTGGTTCTATGTCAATAGCATAGATCTTTCCACTTATCATTTTTGCAGCAGGAATGGTGAATGTCCCGTAGCCGCAACCAAACTCTGCTACGTCTACTATTTTATTATTAAAACCCATCATGTTTAGGATTTCATGTGGATTGAAAAAACCTTCCCAAGTTTCTTCATCGGGCATTCCACTTTCTCTTATTTTCATTTTTTACCAAATCTAATAGCAATAACCAGACCTGCAATTGTTGATGTTAACATGATTAATGATATAGGAAATTCTGGAATTGCAGTTGTTCCCATGATTTCTATGATTGTTTCGTCGCTATCAGCAGTTACACCCACATTCCCATGAGTATAACTTTTGGTTATGTAGCCATTTACCAGTTCTCTTCCATTAACTGTAGCCGTTAGATTGCCGTCCAGAAGTTCATGGGGAAAATATATTTCGATAACTTTTCTAGGATCAGAAGTGTCTACTTTTAACGTGATCTTCTTGTTCTGCTGATCAAAATTGAACTCCTCAGGTACAGATCTATATCCTAACACATTTACTACAAGCTCCTTTCCTTCAGCTCTAACTACATAGTTCTCAACATTGTTCATCTCATAGTTCAAGGCGTAACTAGCTTCATTACCGTTATACTCAGATTTTAACAGAATCTCGTATCTCGAAACAGAACGATCTGTCATGTTAAATGGAATATCGAACCCACCTCTTGTATCAGAACTTATTTCCCCGCTTTCAATGAGGGTTTGTTCTCCGTTTTCATCAATAGCCATCAGCTCAAACGTTATTGGATGATCTGTCAATGGAGTCTGGCAGTTTAGCACCAACCTGCTGGAGATATGTTTGACCTCTCCCAGCTTGAAGGTTCCTCCTGTTGCTTCGCTGAACGAATATTGATCAAAGAATGGTACAGTTTCTTCTGGTGCTGAAACCTTCATGTTAACCTGATCAGCTGTTATTATAACATCAGGTAGATCTGGTGTTGAAAGCTTCATAACATAAGTTCCTGGAGCGATGTCATCGGGCATTGTAATTTCTCCCTGAAATGCCTGGCGCGATTCATTGTACATTCCTATTGAATTCAACCAGGAAGTTCCCCAGCAGGCCTGATACTCTATCGTGGCATAAACATTGGTGTTTATTGGGACTCCATTGTTATCTGTCACTTTTGCTTCGAACTTTACTAGATCGCCAGGCTGTATCTGTGCGTTGATAATATTTACATTGGATATTATTACCTCGTTGACAGGTTTGCAATTTTCAGATCTCCATTGTGTGCAGGGTTGTATTACACCGCTTTCTAAAATTTCAAACTGTGATAATTGTGCTTTAGCTATGATGTCTTGAATGCCTATATCTTCTCTGCTTACATTAATAACGGCGCATACTGCCAGATGGTAAGTTTTAGGGTTGGATAAATCGCTGGGAATTATGATCCATCCATTGTACAGTTTTGTTGATTTATCATATTCAAGGTAATACGAAAAACAGTTTGCATCACTTGCTGGACTATCTAATATTTCTGCAGAAACTTGTGCATATGATATTGGATTTCCAAGACCGTCATTCACTTTAGCGGTAAAGCTCAGGCCATCTCCAGGCTTAACTTTAGGATTGTAGATTGTCAGATCTGAGATTGATATATTGCTCGCATTTTCTCTAGCGAAAAAGAATGCCGTGTCTCCTTCAGCATATACCCAGTAACTATAATGATCATCTTTGGGTATTGTGAACGTTGTTTCTGCCCATCCATCTACAAGTTCTTTCCTTTCTTCGTACAGTATCAGATCTGGATATTTTTCCTTTATACCCTGGTACATTCCTTCCAGCGGATCTTGCGCTACGAGAAATTCAGCGTATGCTATTACAATAAATGCAGTACCGCCAGTAGCAGGCCCTTCAACCCTTATAGTAATAGTATCATCGGGTTTATACTCGAGTTTATCGAGATGTATTTTGTAAAGTATCATTCCCTTCTGTGCTGATGTATCGTTAACGGAGATTGCTACAACTGATAATATGATGAGCAAGCAAAGAAACCAGCGCATAACATGCACGCTAATACCACATTCTTAAACCTTATTTAATGAAAATACAATAATTAATGAAAGTAGAAAGAAAAGGAGGTATGGGAGATTACAGCGTCTAGAAGTCTATTAGATATAGACCTTAAGAAGGTCATACTTAAGCTGGAGAAGAAGTACAAGGTAAAACTACCAAGGAAGGTAATAGCTACTGATTATGATTAGAGAAAAATATAAATAAGGTTAAATAAATTAAACCGAAGAAATAATATCTATAATTTGTTTTGTCAATTGAGGACTGGCAGTAACCAATCTATTGTGTTTGTTTAGCACTAAGTTCTCAACCTGAAAGCCTGCCTCTTTCATAATTATTATTCCGGGCAAAATATCAACTTGTTTTACCGATTTGTTTAAAATTACTGAAGCATCTATTGATCCTGTCGCAAGATAAGGAAACAGAAAATTACCAGTCATTCTTAGTCGATAAATTTTCTTTGTTAAGCCGCTTATTACTTTTAACTTCCAATCAATCTCATCATCAGCTCCGCCAAAATCAACATTAACTATTGCTTCGTCCAGATTATGCCTAGTTTTATTTTGTAGTTTTCTTCCGTTAAGAAACGCGCCGTTACCTAAACTTGCAGAAAAAAACTGCCCACTAACCGGATTGTATATCTGCCCAAGAACAGGCTGATCGTTTCTAATCAGGGCAATCTGCGTTTGGAACATCGGCGTTTCATTGACAAAATATTTTGTTCCATCTATGGGATCAATCATCCAATTTAAATTCTGGGCTTTACTTGTCTTACCCTCCTCAACAACAAAACCTGCCGGAGGGAGTAATTTACTTAAGCCATGTCTTAATATCATCTCAACTTCAATATCAACATCTGATACGACGTCCCTTTTATCCTTGAGTCTTAATCTATGAAGCTTATGCCAATTGCCCATGATGTATTTACCGGCTGACTCGAGAATTAACCTTGTTTTATTTTCCAGCTCTTTAAGTTCATTTGAGGTCAAATTCATTTTTATGGCAATCAACTTACCCGATTATTCCAATGCTTTGATATTAACACCGCTTTTAAAATCCACCTCGGGAAACTTATGCAGTATTCTGCTTGTTTGCTCTTTTATTTTATTGTAACTTGCTTGAGTTTTACCTTCAAATTTGACCGTTATATAAGGACCATTTTGGGAAGCGCGAATAATAAGCATCTCTTTTTTTGTGTCCATTCTCACACCGTCAATCTCTACATAATCTGCTGTTGGATAAAGTTTTCTTATTTGATCGCCGATTTTATCACTGACTAATTTAAATTTGATATTATCAGCACAACCGAGTTTAATTTCTGGACTTGATATATAGCGGGGAAGTTCTGCAACTGCTTGTTGCAATGATTTTTTAACTCTGGTCAAATAAGCAAGCAGTCTAAGTGAGGCTATAGCGCCATCGTCATGACCGTAAAAATTATCAACAAAATAGATATGCCCGGAGAGCTCGCCGCCAAAAGGAGCCCGTTCTTCGCGAACTTTGGCCTTGATAAATGAGTGACCTGTCATCCATATCACGGGAATCCCCCCGTTTAACCTAACAACATCCGTCACTTGTTTTGAACATAGGGTGTTGTAGACGATCTTTGATCCGGGCAAAAAGTCTAAAATATCCTTGGCATAAAGGGAGACAAGCGTATCATTCCAGAGAAGATTGCCGTCCCCATCAACCACACCAATGCGATCTCCGTCGCAATCGTAGGAAAACCCCAAATCTGCTTTGTGTTTTCGGACTCCTGCCGCCAATCGTTCCTGAACTTCTTTTTCTGTAGGATCAGGCGTACCGACCGGAAAATTACCGTCAGGTTTGGTATTTTGCTCAACAACCTCGCATCCTGCCCGTCTTAAAATATCCGGCATAAAAGCTCCGGGAGTTGCCGCACAACCGTCAACCACAACCTTAAATTTTCTGATTGGACCGA
>CAYJTD010000027.1:0-7820 GCA_964372525.1 uncultured Nitrosopumilales archaeon
ATACCACCCTTCACCCAGTTCTTTCTTGCCATCTTTGATTTGATCGCACCCACACTGAATGATGACGGGATGCTAACACCTATCGCTATGAGCAGCGCAGTAAATCCACCAACAAAGAAGAACGGTATTATTGGAAGTATACCACCAAGCAGGAACGCACCAAACATCGTTAACGCACTTTTCAATGGGCTACCAGCAATGTCAAGGTTAAGATTCAATTCTTCAGTAAGCATGGTTTTTAGCCACACATCTTTGTCAGATGTTATTTTATCAACTACTTTTTTCAATTCTTCGCCGGTAAAACCCTTTGCCCGATAGATATCTTCGATCTCCTGTCGTTCTTTGTCTGGCATGGTTTCTATTTCATACAACTCTCTTTTAATTTCAGACTCTAAAATCTCGCGTTGTGATTTAACTGCAAGGTAGTTTTGCACAGCCATCGCTTTAGCACCAGTAAACATACCAACTAGTGCCGCAAGTATTACTATTCCTGCAGCTATCTCAGCACCTCCCACACCGGCTACTATTCCCAATGATGTGTTGACTCCGTCTCCAAAACCGAAAACTACATCACGGATGTAGCTGCTTTCCCTTATGTGTGGCTCCACATGTCTAGGCTCAAAATCTTTCGCCACGGTAAAATCTTCTTGCAAATTCAATATAAATATACCAAATCTTAGGAGTTCCTAATTGCATGGATGTTAACATCTCAACCTGATCCCATTGCGATTCTCATATACGCAAAAAGAGTTTTATACTTAACAGAACATGCGTATATGAGACATGGCTGGGAAGCGTATCGTTCTTACGGCCGACCGCAGCTTGATGACTAATTACAGGGGCAACTTCCTGTATGGTTTCATTGCGTGTGGACCTTACGAACTGATACCAGAATGGGTCTTTGATACAATATTCTGTCCCAGCGTTGAAACTGATCAGGTTACTGGAGAAGCTAAAGTTGCACAGTGCGGTCTAAGGCGCATTGAAGGTGCGTTGCTGACCGAGTACAAACGGGAGGATGTCTTTGTAGCACATCCTGATATGCTTGATAGAGCAATTGGTCCAGATACCAAGGTCGTTGGTATCAATGTAATGGATCCGCTAGGAATGGCTCCAGTTACAACAACAATGTCCCCAGAAAAATTATCTTACGTCGCTATGAAGTTCAAACGCATGTGTGCAAAGATCATTCAGCTAAAGAAGCAGTACAAGTTCAAGGTTCTTGTAGGCGGTAATGGTGCATGGGAACTTGCGAAACCAGATAGAATGAGGATACACGGTCTAGACACCGTAGTCGTTGGTGAAGCAGACGAGCTAGCACTTGATATCTTCAAGGATGCAGAGAATGGAGATTGTCCTGAATTACTGCATACATTTGTTCGAACTATTGACAATATTCCAGAGATTCCCGGTCCAACAGTTAACTCCTTGGTTGAAGCAATGCGTGGCTGTGGCAGAGGCTGCGATTTTTGTGATGTCAATAAGAGATCCAAAAAGGATTTTCCACTTGAGCGACTTCAAAGAGAGGCCAAACTAAATCTTGACTACGGTTTTGATTCCATCTGGTTACAGTCAGACGAAATGTTGCTTTACGGGTGCAGCAGTAAGAACTTTGAACCAAACAGGGATGCGATAATAGATCTATGGAAGGGATTAAAGTCAACTGGCGCAAGGTTTGTAGGTACAACACATATGACGCTTTCAGCAGTAACGGCAGCTCCAGATCTTATACAAAAGATGTCTGAGATAAACGGCATGAGCAACTCCAAATGGCTTGCAACGAATCTTGGTGTTGAAACTGTATCTCCAAAGCTGGTTAAGAAACATTTGGGTGTAAAGACAAAACCGTTCCAGCCTGAGGAATGGGGTACCGTTGTGAGAGAGGGATGCAAGATACTCAATGAAAACCACTGGTTCCCTGCACTAACATTGATAGTTGGCTGGCCTGACGAAACCACTGAGGATACGCAGTATACAATAGATCTGATTGAAGATCTTTCCTCATGGAAGATGAGGGGCTTGATCGCTCCCTTGCTATACCAAGACTACAGCGAGAAGAACTCTATGCACTTCGGCAATCTGAACGAGGCCCAATTTACCTTGTTCTGGAGATGCTGGGAACATAACCTACGTGTAATCAACGACATAATTCCAATAATTGTTAGAAACAAATCCTATGGACCGTTTATGAAGGTATTCATGGCAATGCTAATCAAAGCTGGCACATGGGCAATCATGCGATACCTACGTGGAATAAGTAAGGAGTTATTTGGCCAGATGCCTGATGATATAGTCAGCAGGTACACAAGGAAGTCGATAACTGTAACGGCCTAACAATCAAATCAGATCAACATCAATTTCTTACAAACTAAACTTTTGCTAGAAGATCCATAACTACCTGCTGAGCATGATCCTTGTACATGCACTTAGAAATTCGATCATTTCGTTCGAGTTCAACTTGGATCTGCCTTCCCTTCGATCAACAAATGTTATTGGCACTTCACATATCTTAAATCCCAATTGTTTAAATCTGTAGAGCAACTCTAGTTGAAATGCGTAACCATCAGATTTGATCTCTTCCATGTTTATCCGTTGCAAGCAGCGTGATGTGAATGTCCTGTACCCGCTGGTTACATCTTTTATGCCAAGACCACACATAATCCTTGCAACTTTATTTGCAGTGGAGCTTACTGATTTTCTGTAGTATCCCCATCCAACTATATTGCCATGATCAACACGTCTGCTTCCCACAACGACATCATTACCTTCCTGTATCTTTTTCACCATATCCTGTATGTATTTAGGATGATGCGAGTTGTCAGCGTCCATTTGTACAATTGTATCAGCGTTGAATTTCTCGAGCGCATACACAAAACCGTCTTTATATGCAGAGCCTAAACCCATCTTACCGTTTCTGTGTAACACTACTATGTTACCATGTTTTACAGCCAGCTCTTCAGCGATCTTACCCGTTCCATCCGGGGATCCATCATCAACTATAATCACCAACGATTCCTTATCAATATCTTTCAAAGTATGCTCTAACAATTCAATTAGCATTGGCAGATTTTCTCTCTCGTTATACGTAGGTATAACCACGGCGATACGGCGCAATTGATCGCAATAATAACCCATAGAACAAAAAAACTTTTAGGCACTTTACAGTAGAACACTTATAAAATAATAAAAAATTGGTAAATGCCTATCTAGGCAGTACATTCAGTATCTTATTCTTTCTGCTTACGACTATAATCGCACCCACAGCTGCTGCTAATACAAGTGCTGCAAGAATACCGAATTCGGGAATCACTTGCGTACCAATTATCTCTATTTCTTCAGTACCGGCTGGTACTGGTATGCTCAAAGTCCTCTCCGTCGCTGTTGTTGCTGTTTCATTAAACGCAGAGTCGTCTCCATCAACCAGCACTATGAATTCATCATCTTGCCCATCTATTTTGGCGTCAATAAGCTGTCTTGGTAATGTTATATCAAGAGTTCCGTCCTCAGTAGCACTTGTGCTTACAAATATTATCAAGCTCGTAAAGTCTGGATCGACTTCAATGCTCTTAATAGTTCCATTTGATAGTGAAGCTTTGACATTGAAAACGTTACCCCCAAACTCTACTCTTACTGTACCTGTTGTTGGCGCTTCTCCTCCAGCGAACTGAAATGTTGTCTGAACACTTTGTCCAGAGTAAGTTGCTTTGACAGTGTATATACCATCTACTCCTAGCTTACCACCGACTTTGAACTCGAATGTGTATGTTCCATCGGCACTTGGAGTTGGTTGCCCTATAGTGTACATAGTATTCCTTGGATTGAATACCTGTATAGCAACTGGCACACCCTCTAAAACAGCTGGCACTGTACCCGTTACTTTGATCGTTTCGCCTGCAGCATAACCTGTCTTATCCACTCTCACAGTCAGTGTTCCTGCCTGTGAATATACTAAGTTTGGAGCGATCGACACTAGAGATGCGAAAATTACAGCTATTATAGCATATTTTGCGTAACGCATATCGCTCATGCTCCAACGACCTATATGTCTCTTGGTATATATCCTTTTATTGAGTATACGAATAAATTAAAAGTGCGAACTTTTACATCAGAAATACATGATACAAAATTGAATCCACAAGATTTATATAAGAACTTAAAAGTAATTTATGAGTTTGAGTTCGAATCTATTGGAGCTTATCAGCAGATGCTATTATTGGGGGTTGTGATGGGTGTCAGATAAAACAAAACCTAGTTTTGACGTACTGAAGCACGTTTATGTCTCAAAACATGAAATAATGCCTAAGAGAGAAGCAGATGAAATTCTGTCTAGGTACAATGCAAAACACGAACAGTTGCCTTTTATCTTTTTGAGCGATCCGGCTCTAAAAGAGTTAGGAGCTAAGCCTGGAGATATGATCAGGATCACAAGGAAGAGTCCTACCGCAGGCGAGAGTATCTATTACAGATATGTAGTGGAGGGATAGAGATTTGGTCAATAAAAACACGGACATGTGGTCTATAGTACATGATTTTTTGCGAAGAGAGGGAGTTGCAAGACAGCATCTTAACTCATACAACGAATTTGTCGAACGTGGTTTACAGAGTATAATAGATGAAGTTAACGAAGTGATAATAGAAACGGCAGAGTATCCTTACAAGATCAAACTTGGTAAGATAAAATTGCAGCAACCACGGATAATGGAATTGGATGGTTCTATAACCCATCTTACGCCTGTAGAAGCTAGATTACGCAATTTAACATACGGCGCTCCAATAATGCTAGAGAGCAGCGTAGTTGAGGATGGCAAGATCCTCGAGTCTAAATTCATACATGTGGGTGACATGCCTGTCATGGCAAAATCTAACGCCTGCATTCTGCACAATTTACCTGAAAATAAACTGGTAGAATACGGAGAAGACAACAAAGATCCTGGCGGCTATTTCATTATCAATGGCTCCGAACGTGTAATAGTGGGCCTTGAAGATCTGTCATACAATAAAATAATAGTAGATTATGAAGAGACTAGTGGCGCACTTGTTTACAAGGCAAAAGTGTATTCTTCTATAGTTGGTTACAGGGCAAAACTTGAATTAATTATGAGGCAGGACGGGTCGATAGCGGCAAAGATTCCAGGATCACCAGTAGACATACCGTTGGTGATACTGATGCGTGCACTGGGCTTAGAATCAGATAAGGATATAGCTGATGCAGTATCACTCAAGCCCGTAATACAGGATGAACTCGAACCGTCATTCGAAAAAGCAGGTGAGGTTTCAACAGGCAGGGAGGCTGTGGTATACATAAGTAAGAGAATTGCTCCTGGCATGCTGGAAGAGTTTCAGATAAAGAGGGCAGAAACCCTACTTGACTGGGGTCTGCTTCCGCATTTGGGTAAGAATCGGGAGAATAGAGAAGAGAAGGCACGGTTCCTTGGCGAGGCAGCCTGTAGATTAATCGAATTGAAATTTGGTTGGGTAGATCCTGATGATAAAGATCATTATGGTAACAAAGTCATCAAATTCGCAGGACAAATGCTTGCCGATCTATTTAGAACTGCGTTCAGGAATTTGATCAGAGATATGAAATATCAACTGGAACGCTCTGGACAGAAACGTGGCATTAACGCAGTTGCAGCTGCTGTAAGACCGGGTATTATTACTGATAAACTGAACAATGCTATTGCTACTGGGAATTGGGGAAGAGGAAGAGTTGGTGTAACTCAATTGCTAGACAGAACCAACTATCTTTCAACTATAAGTCATTTGCGAAGAATTCAGTCACCTTTGAGTAGAAGTCAACCTAACTTCGAGGCAAGAGATCTTCATCCAACACATTTCGGAAGGATTTGTCCTAACGAAACTCCTGAAGGTTCTAATTGTGGGCTTGTAAAAAATCTAGCACTATCGGCAGTTATTTCCGTAAGCGTTCCATCTGCAGAGGTCGTGGAAAAACTGTATGAATTGGGAGTAATGCATGTTGCCGATGCAAAAGATCCATTAAAGGAGAGTGGAAGCCGTGTATTCGTCGATGGAAGATTTATAGGATATGCAGATAACGGTGACAAACTTGCTGAAACACTTAGATCATTAAGACGAACAAGCAAATTGCATCCACACGTCGCTGTTTTTTCTTACACACCAACAGTTGCAAATGCTACTGGTAGAATATACATTAACTGCAATGCTGGCAGAGTGCTAAGACCACTAATAGTTGTGAAGGATGGAAAATCACTGGTTACAGATGAAATGCTTGAAAAAATAACTAGGAAACTCCTATCATGGCAAGATCTGCTTTCAATGGGTGTAATCGATCTCATTGATGCCAATGAAGAAGAAAATTGTTATGTTACTCTAGATACAGCAAGTATAACCAAGAAGCACACACACGCGGAGATTTTCCCCTCAGCCATACTTGGAGTGGCAGCTTCGATTATTCCATATCCAGAACACAACCAGTCACCAAGAAATACATACGAGTCTGCTATGGCGAAACAGTCATTAGGATTCTCTACACCCTTGATGAATTTCAGCACTTATGTTAGGCAGCACTTCATGCTCTATCCGCAAGTGCCAATTGTTAACACTAGAGCAATATCACTCCTTGGACTTGAGGATAGACCAACAGGGCAGAACTGTGTAGTAGCGGTTTTGCCATTCGAAGGTTATAATATTGAAGATGCTATAGTAATCAACAAATCATCCGTTGATAGAGGTTTGGGAAGAACATTCTTCTATAGGGTATATGAGGCCGAGGCAAAACAGTACCCTGGTGGTATGCGTGATAATTTTGAGATCCCAGCAAGTGACACCAACATAAGGGGCTATCGCGGCGAAAAAGCGTATAGGTTACTCGAAGCTGATGGCGCGATAATGCACGAGTCCGTAGTTATTGGTGGTGATATACTCATCGGCAGAACGAGTCCGCCTAGGTTTATGGAGGAGTATAAGGAATTCGAGGTTAAAGGACCTTACAGAAGGGATACCAGCGTTGGCGTAAGATCCTCAGAAAATGGCGTTGTTGATACCATAGTAGTGACGCAGTCCTCAGAAGGGGGAAAGATGTACAAGGTAAGAGTTAGGGATATGCGTATACCAGAGATCGGAGACAAATTCGCATCAAGGCATGGACAAAAGGGAGTGATAGGCATGCTTGTCAGTCACGAAGACATGCCTTATACTGAAGAAGGTGTAGTTCCTGATGTCATCATAAACCCCCATGCATTTCCATCAAGAATGACAGTTGGTCAGTTCATGGAGTCTGTAACGGGCAAAGCAGCTTCAGTAAGAGGACAATTGGTAGATGGCACAGCATTTGTAGGCGAAAAATCTGACGACGTGAAAAGTGTGTTAGAAAAGTATGGGTTCAAGTACAGTGGCAAGGAAGTTATGTATGATGGAAGGACTGGCAGGAAGTTCCCTGCTGACATATTCATTGGAGTTGTCTACTACCAGAAACTTCACCATATGGTAGCCGATAAGATCCATTCCAGAGCAAGGGGTCAGGTACAGATGCTAACCAAGCAACCTACAGAAGGAAGGGCTCGTGGTGGGGGTCTTAGATTCGGTGAGATGGAGCGGGATTGTTTGATCGCCTATGGGGCATCTATGATGTTAAAGGACAGATTGCTTGAAGAGTCTGATAAAGCTGAAATATATATCTGCGAAAGGTGTGGCTTGCTCGCATATTACGATATTAAGCAGAGGAGATACGTTTGCAGGGTCTGCGGTGAAAAGGCTAAGGTGTCGTCTGTAGTGATTGCATATGCATTCAAACTGTTGTTACAGGAAATGATGAGTCTCAATGTTGCACCCCGGTTATT
>CAYJTD010000027.1:7830-13243 GCA_964372525.1 uncultured Nitrosopumilales archaeon
GAAGAATCAGTCAAGATAATAGGCGGAATAAAATTCTCTGTATGGTCTCCAAGTGAGGTTAGGAAATATTCTGTAGCGGAAATTACTGCACCTGAAACTTATGACGAAGATGGAATGTCAGTTCAAGGGGGTCTAATGGATAGTCGCCTTGGTACTCTGGAACCTGGCCAAAAATGTGCTACTTGTGGAAACACATCAGCAAAATGCCCTGGTCACTTCGGTCATATAGAACTTGCAGAACCAGTTTTGCATATAGCATTTGTAGATGAAATATATAAATTGCTTCTAGTTACATGTAGGTCCTGCAACAGAATCAAGTTGCCCCAAGAAGAACTTGACGAGTACAAATCAACGCTGCTCAACAGAGAGGCATATGCGATAATTACCATTGAAAATATCAGAGGCGAAATAATAGAGAAGTGTAAGAAGATCAAGAGCTGCACTCATTGTGGCAAGCAGCAGTACGATATTGTTTTCACAAAGCCAACAATGTTTGTTGAAAAGACAGAGATCGGCGAGAATCGATTGCTTCCAATTACCATAAGAGAAAGACTTACACACGTGCCTGATGATGATCTTATACTGTTAGGATTTGATCCTAAAACTGCGAGACCAGAATGGTTTGTTTTGCAGGCATTACCTGTGCCTCCAGTTACAGTAAGACCATCTATAATACTTGAAACTGGTATAAGGTCAGAGGATGATATAACGCATAAGCTAGTTGATATCATAAGAGTCAATCAGCGGTTAAAGGAGAGCAAGGAGGCAGGAACCCCTCCACTGATTGTGCAGGATTTGGTTGATCTGTTACAGTATCACGTTACCACGTACTTCGATAATGAAGTCTCTGGCATACCTCAGGCTCACCACAGGTCAGGAAGACCTTTGAAGACTCTCACACAAAGATTGAAAGGGAAGGAAGGAAGATTTAGAGGAAGTCTATCTGGAAAGAGAGTCGACTTTTCTAGTAGAACTGTGATCGCACCAGATCCCAACTTGGACATATCAGAAGTAGGAGTTCCGGAAGATGTGGTAAAGAAGTTAACAATACCTGAGACAGTTTCTGAATGGAATATGGAAAGACTGAAGAAATTGATAACGAACGGTCCAAATACATACCCTGGAGCCAATTACATCATAAGACCTGATGGAGTAAAGATCAGACTTGACTATGTTACTGAGAGACAAACCGTAGCAGATTCAATTGATATAGGATACATAGTTGAGAGACATCTATCAGATGGCGACATTGTCATGTTCAACAGACAGCCTTCGCTGCACAGGATGTCTATAATGGCTCATTTTGTAAGGGTGCTACCATACAGAACGTTCAGACTACACCCTGCAGTATGTCCACCGTATAACGCAGACTTTGACGGTGACGAGATGAACCTTCATGTACCTCAAAGCTATGAAGCTAGAGCAGAAGCAATGCTGCTAATGCAGGTTCATGATCAGCTTATATCACCTAGGTATGGCGGTCCTATAATAGGCGCTATAAGGGACTTTATCACCGGTGCATACATGCTTACCAAAGACGATACATATCTGACTAGGGAGGAATTTGCTAACCTAGCACTTATCGGAGGTTACAATGGCTCCTTGCCAAAGCCAGAGAAGAGTAAAGACGGCGCGAAGTATTATTCTGGCAAGCAGCTATTTTCGCTATTCTTCCCCAAGGACTTTAATTATATCATTACATCAAAATGGTTGAAGAGCGCTAAGACTGGAAAGACTAAGGACGTTGTAATAAAGAATGGCGAGCTGATGAGTGGCGTAATAGACAAGGCATCTATAGGTGCCGAGGAGCCTGACAGCGTTCTGCATAGAATTGCTAAGGACTATGGAACAGAAACTGCAAGAAAGTTTTTGAACTCTATCCTAACAATGTTGAAGACATTCATAACACATTATGGATTCACATATGGTTACGGAGATCTAATCATTTCAGATGAAGCAAGGAAGGAGATCTCAGACTTGGTGCAGACTGCATATGACAAAGTGTACGATCTGATCAAGCAGTATAAGGAAGGAAAGCTACAGCAGACAAGAGGTCTTTCACCTGAAGAGACACTTGAACTATTCATAGTAAACGAACTTGCAAGGGCAAGGGATCGTGCAGGCAAGGCAGCAGACAGGGCTTTCCCTGATGATAATGCTGGTGTTATAATGGCATCTACTGGTGCTAGAGGATCAACACTTAACGTGGGACAGATGACAGCTGCGTTGGGTCAACAGTCAATAAGGGGTAAAAGAATACAGAAAGGTTATCACAACAGAGCACTGTCACATTATCTGCCCAACGACACGAACCCTGATGCTAAAGGTTTCGTGAAATCAAACTACAGAGACGGTCTCAATCCATTAGAGTTCTTCTTCCATGCTATGGGTGGTAGAGAGGGTCTCGTTGATACAGCTGTTAGAACACAGCAAAGTGGTTACATGCAAAGGAGGCTCATCAACGCATTGGAACATTTGAAGATAGAGTATGATAGCACTGTAAGAGATCCACAGGGTAACATAATACAGTACCTTTATGGAGAAGATGGTATAGACCCAGCTAAGAGCGATCACGGCAGTGCTGTCAATATAGAAAGGCTGATAGAGTCAGAATCTGTAGTTGATGAAGGTAAGAAAGCTACAGAGAATGAAATTAATAATGTAATAGAAGAGTATAGCAAAACACTGAACTCTAAGATTGTAGAAAGTCTTACAACCGAGTTGAAGAAGAACAAATTAAGCAAGAAGGGAGTAGAAAAGGTTTGCAAGCGAACTCTTGAGCTTGTAGACCGCGCAAGAGCAGAACCTGGCGAAGCTGTAGGCGTTGTTACGGCACAATCTATAGGAGAACCTGGCACACAGATGACATTGAGAACATTTCACTTCGCGGGTGTAAAGGAACGCAACGTTACACTAGGTCTACCACGACTCATTGAACTTGTTGATGCGAGAAAGAAACCCGTCACACCGACTATGGATATTTACCTTACCGAGGAGTTTAGTGGCTCACGGGAGAAAGCGCTGGAGATAGCCCGAGAGATTCTATTTTCCAAACTCGTCGATCTTGTAGAAAAGACAGAGACCGATTACAGTACCACTATAAAATTCATACTCAGTAAGGAGAAGATGGAGCAACGCGGGTGTAGTACAGATATGGTCACTGAAATACTGAAGATCTCAAAGAAGAAATTAGAAGTAAGCGGCAAAGGTAACACTATAACAATAAAAAGCCCTGCAGAAACTGATGCACAGACACTGATGACCCTGCGAAGCAAGATATTGAATACTAGGATCAAAGGAGTTCCAGATATAGAAAGAGTTACTGTTGTAAAGCAGAATGAAGAGTGGATGATACAGACTGCTGGGTCAAATCTACCAAAGGTAATTGTACTGGAAGGTGTTGATCCTGCTAGGACAATTACTAACAATGTTTACGAAATAGTCTCCACGTTAGGTATCGAAGCTGCACGAACCGCATTGATAAAAGAGATCACCAACACACTTGAGGAGCAAGGTCTTGAGGTTGATATGAGGCATATAATGCTCGTTGCAGATCTCATGACATCAAAAGGATATTTGCAGCAGATAGGAAGGCATGGAATCGCTGGAACAAAGACCAGTGTACTTGCAAGAGCTGCGTTTGAAATTACGGTTCCAACTATCGCGCAGGCAGCATTGAAGGGTGAGATAGAATCATTAAAAGGTGTAACGGAAAATGTCATTGTTGGTTCAACTATACCGGTTGGCACTGGAATGGTTGATCTGTACATGAAGGTCGATGAAAATGAGCAAGATTCTTGAGCAAGTTATTAAGGATTCATTAGCAAGTGACAAGTGCAGGATCGGAAGCAAGGAAGTACTGCGTTCAATTAAGAATTCAAAACTGGTTGTTTGTTCCCCATCATTACCTGCTGATATGAAAAGCAAGATAGAACAATCTGCAAAAACGGCGAATGTTCCCATATACAACTTCAATAATACATCGATAGGACTTGGGCGATTATGCAACAAGCCATTTAGAATATCTGTAATTTCTATAGACAGCTCAAGCAATTCTGATATAACTGGCGTCTTGGAAGAAATCAATAAAGAAATCACAAACAATTAAGTATAGCAAAACAGTTCCTGCTAATACCGAACAAATACCTCAACAGTGACAACCAGACGATTTCATAGAAAAATTTCTATTTACATGCGTTATTGGATGATTATAATCTCGGGTAAACACCATCTCCAAATCATGATAACCATGATAGCATTACTTATAAGATAACAATGCCGTTAATGTTTAGAAATTTTCAAGATTTTCATCAAATGAATATTAAGATTTAAATGAGGCTTTATTGGTATGCGTGTATTCGCAACGGAGAACAAAATTGACCGAAATCAAACTAACATCAGGCGAGCTGCAATTGATGTCACTATTCCAGAGCGTAACTGGTGCAACAGCTAGGGATTGTATAATTGACGAAAAGCTCGACAGGGTGATATTTGTTGTTAACAAGGGTGACATGGGACTTGCAATCGGCAAGAACGGCGCTACTATAAAGACACTGCAGGACCTAGTCGGCAAAAAGATTGAACTGGTTGAATTTTCCGATGATCCCGTTGAATTCATTCGTAATATGTTAAGTTCGAATTTGGTTTTAGATGTTAAGATCACTGAAAAAGGCGACGGCAACAAGGTTGCGGTAGCAGTGGTAGATCCAAAGAAGAAGGGTGTTGTCGTAGGCAGAGAGGGAAGAAATGCCGAAAAGGCAAGACTGTTGGCGAAACGATACTTCCAAATATCGAACGTATTAATCGTTAATCCAGAACAAGTTCCAAGGTGATAGAGTGGCAAGAAAATCTCCTTTAGGTTTGTTCGCAGGACGCGTCCTTAAGCAGAAGAGAGGAAGACTGCGATGGTCTAACAAGTATTACAACAGAAAGATGTTCATGCTAGACAAGAAAGCAAATCCACTGGAAGGCGCCCCCCAAGCTAGGGGTATTGTTTTGGAGAAGGTTGGCATTGAATCAAAGCAACCCAACTCAGCAGTGAGGAAGTGTGTTAGAGTACAACTGATTAAAAACGGTAAAACTGTAACTGCATTTCTGCCTAGAGACGGTGCGTTGAACTATATCGATGAACATGATGAGGTTGTTGTAGAGGGTATTGGTGGTTCTATGGGTGGTGCGATGGGTGATATTCCGGGCGTTCGCTGGCAGGTCTTCAAAGTTAATGATGTTTCACTTCAAGAATTGGTTAGGGGTAGAAAAGAGAAACCAAGGCGATGAATATGAGCAAATCAATACCTAATTTGTTGTTATTTAGGAAATGGGATCTCACTCAGTTAAAGGTTGATGATCCAGGTTTACAAAGAGTGCTTTCATTGAAGCAATGCGTAATACCAACATCTTTTGGTAGACATGA
>CAYJTD010000028.1:0-12494 GCA_964372525.1 uncultured Nitrosopumilales archaeon
CGGGACAGATGATGGGAAGTTTTACAACAACGATAAAAATGAGCATAAAAGAATACCAAGATTCTGGAATAAATATTGGCGACAAGATATACATAGACATAACAAAACCCGAGTCTACGATGCGAACGTAACGCTAGAACGATCTAGACATCTTATTGCCATACGCTAGTTTAATCTTCATGAAGATAATCACAAAAATAAGGGTCAGTGGCTGTGTCCACAACCGCAGCCTCCCATGTCATCGTGATCGTCATGACCACGACTTGCGGAACAGGCTGGACATGTTTTGGCATCGGCTTCGGACATGAACATGATGCCACACGAAATACACTTTGCTTTTTGCACGCCTTGCATGAACTTACTCCATGTGTAGCATTATTAAACTGTTCGCCAAAATGCCTAAGATCAAACGTTATGTAAAACTTGGTATTATGTGGTTCTGGCCAACCACTGATAATACTTAAAGGACATAAGTGTGGATAACTGGTTGAAATGAAATCTGAAAATGTAGACATGGGAACTAGTTACTGGAAGACTTTGGCATCTGAACTGAGATCATTGTTGAATCTGCAATGGTCACCGGTAGCTATCACATTCTCTGAAGATGCGCCGTCTGTACCTGTTTATGAAGGTGAAATGCCCGAACCCACACCTGATGGACGAACGGGAAAGGTGCCGGCAGGATGTGTCTTCTGGATCAAGGGTATGGAACTAACTTTTACAACACTTCCTGAAGATCATGGTAATTGTAGTGTTGGGAGCCTAACTCATGGACTGAAGACTATAGACGAGATCGCAGAAAATTCTGACGTTCAATCGTTACTGGAATGTGAGTGGGTAACGAAGGAGATGGTTTCTAGCTTGCCTGTAATAAAATATCGCCCGAATTTTATCACATATGGTCCCTTGGAAGATACTAAGATTGAGCCCGATGTAATTCTTCTGCGTATCAATGCGATACAGGCCATGATATTACATAATGCTGTTCCTGGAGTACGCCTTGAAGGGAAGCCGCAATGTCACATTATTCCTATAGCGAAAGAGCAGAACGAAGTTGCAGTAAGCGTGGGTTGCATGTTGAGTCGTGTACGCACGGGCATGCGCGAGATGGAGATGACATGTGCTATACCAGCTGGACGATTGGCTGAAGTTGTGGATCTCCTCAAAACTGCCAAGCGTTCTGACGCAGAGGTCGCCGCATATGCTAGCAAGGATGCATCGCGCTTTACTTGATCTAGCATAGTCAGGTTAAACGTTCAAGTGTACTCTTGAATATTTTAAACGTCTCATCATCGTACAGACAGAAAATTATCTTCTGAAGCCCAGTTTGCTCTTTACAGTATGATATTGCAGCATTAAGCATGATATCAGCACACCTGTCAACAGGATATTTGTAGATGCCAGTAGATATAGCGGGAAATGCTACGCTCTTTAACTTGTGTTTATCAGCGAGTTTCAACGCACTCAACGTAGCATTTGTTAGTTTTGCATCTTCATCGCCCTCGCCCATTTTAGGGTCTACAGCATGTATGACGTATTTTGCCTTTAACGTACCGGCAGTTGTTATGACGGCATTGCCTACAGGACAGAACTTTAGTTTATCAGATTCTCGTTGGATAGCATACCCGCCCTTGTTTACTATTGTCCATGCAACGCCTCCACCATGCTGCAGTTTAGAATTTGCTGCATTAACTATTGCGTCTGTATTAAGTTCTGTAATATCGCCCTGAAGAAGTTCGATAGTTGTATTATTGATCTTTACCATGCTATTGGTGTTATTTCAAAAAGTTAATAGGTTTTCTAATCTAGAAACTCTTTTATAACCTGTTAATGACATGCGTCGTATGGCCAAAAAACGTTCTAAAGCAAAAGCAAAGAAAAAGGCAGTTAAATCTAAGGCTAAAGCAAATGTAAAAGCAAAACCAAAGGCTAAACCAGTAGCAGTAGCAATACCGAATGTTGGCAGCAAGGCACCTGATTTTACTCTACCAGACCCGGATTTGACGATGAAGAGCTTGCAGGATTATAGAGGAAAGAAAGTTGTATTGGCATTCTTCCCTGCAGCATTGTCGCCTGTATGCACGAAGGAGATGTGTTCCTTCAGAGACTCTTTCCAGGAATTAAGCACTGCAGGTGCGCAGGTAGTTGCAGTTAGCATTGATGGGCCGTTTGCAAACAAGCAGTTTACTGCGATGCATAACCTGAACTTTCCGGTATTGAGTGACTATGCGAGAGATGCCATAAAGAAGTATGGGGTTGTGATGCAAGATCTGCTGCATGTAAAGCAGTACAATGCTGCCAAGCGATCTGTATTCGTCATAGATCCAAATGGAATTGTAAAGTACAAGTGGGTTTCTGACAATCCATTGATAGAGCCAAACTATGAGGAGATAAAGCAGGTAATAAGGACCATTTAATTTCTTTTTATTTAAATATCTTTTAATTTTTGCATGATTTGTTTGGTTTAGCTCGCATGAAAACCAGAACCTTATCACCGGTAAAATTATTCGATTAAAGCAACTACGTCGTTTCTTGAAATGCTTGAACCTTCCTTTACCTTCAGTTCCTTTACAACGCCATCTTTATGCGCCTTTATAGCTACCTGCATCTTCATAGATTCCAATACTACTATGACATCACCTTTCTTCACTGCCGCTTCCGGCTTGGCAACAACAGACACTACCCTGCCAGGAATTGAACTCGTAAGAAACCTTTGAGCGCTACTAGTTGATGCACTGCCAGACGACTTTTGCGCAATGGCCCGCAATTCAACAAACTGGCTAACAGTGACGGGGTTTCCATCAACCTCCAAGCGCATATCGGCACTGTTAACATGCATATATTTAGCATGATGGAACGAATTATCCAGCATGAATTCGATCTCATTTGCATTATAGTATAGTAAATGCAACGTATGCTCCTTGTCTCCTATCTTGATTATCATCTCTTCAGGGCCAACCTTCCTGACCACTTCAGCGTTCAGTGTAAGAGCCAGATCCTCGATCTTAAATTCCATACCCAAAACCCCTGCCGAACCTGTCTTCTTTCCACCTTGATCGCTTATTTGCGTTTTGTTGTGATTCTGCTCCTTTCTTTACCAGAACGTTGTGCAAAAGCGCAGCAGCGACTATCGCATTGGCCCTCTCCTTCGTGTTTTCTTTCGCTACAGTCTGAACCCTATCTAATATCTTGAAGCGATCCAGATAGTCTGTGGATAGATCGCCTGCAATAAAAGCCTGGTCATCCATTATCGTCTTGTGTAGGGGTATTGTTGTCTGTATCCCTTCTATGTAAAATTCATTCAAAGCATTTTTAATTCTACGCCTTGCTTCATCAAAGTCCCTGCCCCAGGCAAGCAGTTTTGCAACTAAAGAATCGTAGTAACCAGATACTGTGCAGCCGGGATACAGATATGTTTCAACTCTTATTCCAGGACCGTATGGCATGATACATGACGGAACAGGGCCAGATGAAGGTGCAAAGTCATTCAACGGATCCTCTGCATTTATTCTGCATTCGATTGCGCAGCCGTTGAGTCTCAAATCATTCTGCTTGAACGGTATTGCTTCGCCAGATGCTATATGTATCTGCAACTTTAACAAATCAACTCCAGTTATCAGTTCTGTAACAGGATGCTCTACCTGTAGCCTTGAATTAATCTCGATAAGGTAAAAGTTTCCCTTCTCGTCGCATATGAACTCGACAGTGCCGGCATTAAGGTAGTCGATGGCATTTGCAAGGTTAACAACGTAGTTACCTACTGTTTGTCTGGTCTTTTCATTTACAGCCGGTGATGGAGCCATTTCAACCAGCTTTTGATATCTTCTCTGTATGGAGCACTCCCTTTCAAAAAGATACGCTGCGTTGCCATGCGAATCCCTTACCAGCTGAAATTCTATGTGCCTTATCCTTGGCAAATATTTTTCTACAAACATCGCTGCCCTGCCATAGGCTGCTTTGGCCTCCATCGAGGACATTTCAAATTCCTGTCTAAGCTGCTTTTCATTCTCGGCAAGCCTTATGCCCCTTCCACCACCACCAAATGCAGATTTCAATAATATGGGGTAACCGATCTTTTCGGCGACATCTACTGCCTTTTCAACGTCTTCCAAAATGCCCTCGCTTGCAGGTACAACGGGTACTTCAATCTTTTTTGCAATCGTCTTTACCTTCATCTTGTCGCCTGAAAAGCGCATTGTTTCGCTTTTTGGGCCAATGAATATTATTCCAGCCTTTTCACACGCATCAACAAAATCTGCATTTTCAGACAGAAAACCATAGCCTGGATGTACTGCATCGGCACCTGTCTTCTTTGCAGTATCTATTACCTTCTCTATGTTAAGATAACTTTCACGCGGGCTTGGAGGGCCTATATGGTATGCTTCATCTGCAAGTCTGACATGCATCGCTTGAGCGTCTTCATCAGAATATACTGCAACGCTCTTTATACCAAGTTCACGGCATGCCCTTATCACTCGTATTGCGATCTCTCCCCGGTTTGCTATGAGAATCTTCTTTATCGTTTTCATTTTTATCAGAGGTTTATGTTCCCGTGTTTCTTTGGCGGTCTTGACTCTCTCTTGTTAGCCAATGCCTCCAATGCGCGTATCAGCATCGGTCTTGTTTCTATTGGATCTATTACTGCGTCTATGAATCCCGCTTCAGCAGCGATGTATGGGTTTGCAAATTTATCTCTATAATCTTTTATCATCTTCTTCCTCTGCGTTGTTTGATCCTTCGCTTCTGCAAGTTCCTTCCTGAATATTATGTTGATCGCCGCTTCTGGACCTAATACAGCAATTTCAGCAGTTGGCCATGCGTAATTGATATCTGCTCTCAAATGCTTGCTGCTCATAGCAATGTAAGCACCACCGTAAGATTTGCCAACGATGAGAGCTAGTTTTGGAACCGTTGCTTCACAGTATGCGAAGAGCAATTTGCTTCCATGCCGTATGATGCCATGTTGTTCCTGTTCCAAACCTGGCAGGTATCCTGGAGTATCGATTACAGATACAATTGGAATGTTGAAGCAGTCGCAGGTTCGTATAAATCGTGCTGCCTTGTTCGATGAATCTATGTCTAATGAACCGGCCAGATACATAGGCTGGTTTGCAATTATGCCAACAGTTCTTCCATTCAATCGACCAAATCCTACGACAACACTTGTGGCCCACAGTTCATGAACTTCGAAGAATTCATTGTTATCAAGTATCGATGTTACTATTTCCTTTATATCATATGGCTCGTATGGATTCTCCGGCACAACAGCAGCTAACTTGCTGTCAGTTCTGTTAGGATCATCTGTAGTTGGTACTAGTGGGGGATCCTCCATGTTGTTTTGCGGCAAGTATGACAACAGCTTCTTCACAATGTCCATGCATTCGTATTCGTCCTTGGCCACAAAATGTGCCACACCGCTATACTTGCCATGTGTAATCGCGCCGCCAAGCTCCTCAAAACTAACCTCTTCGCCTAATGCTGTCTTTACTACTTCCGGACCGGTAACGAACATGTGACTTATTTTATCCACCATTATCACAAAATCGGTAATGGCGGGAGAATAAACTGCACCGCCAGCACATGGTCCCAAACTAAGGGTTATCTGTGGAATAACACCTGATGCCATAGTATTTCTGTAAAATATTTCGCCGTAGCCGGAAAGGCTCATCACGCCTTCCTGAATTCTTGCACCGCCAGAATCAATTATCCCAATCATGGGACACCCAACCTTGATTGCATGATCCATGACCTTTGCTATTTTCTTGCCAGACATTTCACCCAACGAACCGCCGAGGACGGTAAAGTCCTGTGCATACAGGAAGATCTGTTTCCCATGAACAGTTCCATAGCCAGTTATTACGCCGTCACCATGGAATTTGTTCTTGTCAAGCTCAAAGTCATGTGAACGCGTTGTAACAAGTTTATCGATCTCAACAAACGTACCAGCGTCTAATAGTAAGGCAATCCTTTCCCTTGCTGTGAGCTTTCCCTTACTATGCTGCGCCTTGATCCTTTCCTCCCCACCGCCACGCTCGGCACTTTTATTTATGGAGGATAATTTTTCTATTTTTTCATCTTGCATGGTGCTATACTAAATAAAATCTGACTATGATCTATATAAATTACATGCAGTTTTCGCAAAAATAATTGTCACTGGTGCTTTTCTCTGGCACCCTTGACACGTCTGAAAGCACCCATACCAATGTTGTAATTCTCATACAGCATAGTTAGAATGCTGATCTCCTCTTCAAGATCTTTTATTTCGTGTTTAGAAGCTTTGGGATTCTTTTTCAGTTCTTCCAGTTTCCGCTTCTTCTCGTCCAACAATCCCCTAACATTTTCCTCGTATAAAGTGGCCATGGATATCTATTGCCTGTCTATACCTAAAATTAAATCAGATTTTAACCTTTGCTGCGACCAATTTTTGCGAAAAAGCATCGCAGTAGCGCTCATACGTATCCTTCTGCTCAAAACACTCCTTGCATATGCATTGATTTGATACAGCAGTTCTGTCGCAAATGTTCAAATACTCGCAATCGCCACAGCCAGCGCTCTTACCGCATACAAAGCAGGGGAGCTCGATCACAACTTCGTCCTTTAATGCTTCGTTAAGAATTGCTGTTAATACTGCAACATTAGTTTCCGGCTCTACCAAGAACATTCCTTTCTGTCTGTCGTACCTCAACTTTGCCTGGCGCATGAGTTTCGAAAATACGTCCGGACCAACTCTTGGCAGGCTGAACCAGTTGCCTAGCAGTATCCTTATCATTTTTTGCTCACCTTGACCTTAACTAATTTGCCCATCTCATTTTTGATCAACTCTTTCAGTGCAGAGTCCATGTTGTTTACTGCCAAGAATTCATCCAAATCGATCTTGGAGCTGACAAGTATGAAAAGTATGTAAGGTAGATAGTTTGCTGCTTTTCGCCTAGACACATGCGTATTTTTTGCCAGTGCGGTTATGATAGCCCTGAGCATCCTTGCTTCCCTGAATACCCTGTTCATAAGAACAAATGGAACGTCATATTGATTGTATGTCAAACCACGGCTTTCCTTGAAGAGCTTGTATGCCAGTATGGAATCTATGTAGCGCAATAGCCTCCATTGCCTGGTTCTGCCCATCCTGCCGATCATAACATCTGCATATGCAAGTGCGTTCAGCATCTTCGCCATCTTTTCCACATCGACCTTGCTGGTCACTATGCTGGAAAATAGGGCTGCAAGTTTGTCTGTTCTCCTCTTCTCCGTATCATAGCCAGCAAACCTAGGATCGTTGTAGAAGCCTTCGCTTCTAGTAAGTGTATCCAGAGCGTCTTCAACTTGAGATGCAGAGAAAAAGTCCATCATTGCTTTATCAATATCTATTGAAAAGTTAACGGGGTGAAAACTTTCTGCAAACCCGGCAGTTGCAAGCGATTGCGCTTCATTCAGTAACGTTCTCACATCGCCATTGCTTACGCTGATCAACCGGATTTTGTCTCCAACGCTTACCTTTGCGTTCTCCATCTTCAACACATGATCAAGGTAGAGTAGAAGCAGCCTTGGAGCTATGCGCTTGAACTTGATGATTGTAGCTACGCGTTTCAGCTCTTTGATCTGCTCGCCAACCTCTGCGTTTGCAGCCAGCACAATCGGTACCGTAGGATTCTTTAGTAGCGATAAAAGTGCCGCAAAGCCACCACGATCACCCCTAGCACTCATGCCATCCACCTCGTCAAGAAATAATAATGTCTTTTTGCCAAGAACGCTTGCGTTGCTGAGCAATGGCGATATTACCGATTGTAGTTTATCTTTGGTTCTGACATCACTAGCATTAAGTTCGACCATATCGTAGCCAAGCTCCTTCACTGATGCCTTGACCAGAGTTGTCTTTCCAATGCCAGGAGGACCAACAAGCAGAACTGGCTTGCTTCCATCCTTCCAGTTGGCAAGCCATTCAAGAAAAGTTATTCGTGCCTCTTCATTGCCAACCATCTGTTTTACACTTGTGGGACGGTATTTTTCTGACCACATCATAACGCAGGCACCATCATCAGCATCATCAATTCTATGTATACTAGCGTTCCATCATAAAAGTATTGTATTGAAGATATGGTATTGTTCAACGAGAATTGTAGAAAACGAATTGAATTGAATTGAATTGAATTAGTTCTTTACTACAGCACTTAACTTCTGTTCAAAACTTGCAAACGGATCTGCTTTCTTCAATTGATTATACCAGTACTGGTTGTAGTGCTTTACCGTCAAGAACAGAAAATCTAGAAATGGTTTCGTTTCAAAGTCATCTGGAAGCATCTCTAGCGCAAGCCCAGCGTCTTCAAGATAGAGGTTGCTCTTCTTCATCGTCAGTTCAAACGCTTTCTTAACATCATTTGCATTGATCGCGTAGTAAAGAGGCCACGAAGGGATTTTTATGGCTCCATTCTTCAACGAATCCTCTATCTCATTCCCGCAGCCAACCGATTCTCCAGCGCGTGCCATTCCCTGATAGAATATTTCTGCCAACGGTTGCTTGCATAAAGACATGTTCTTTCCAGCTGTGCCCATCACAGCTCTGTACTTCTTATAACACTCAGCCATACTTTCATCATTTATTGATGACGGATTCATTTTCAACTTGTAATCTATGTACTGCCCAATCCTAGCATCCTTGAACCCTTGTTCAAATGATTGCAAAACTTCCTCCCCACACTTGCTGATCTTGGCCCTTGCCAAATTAAGTATGTAGGGATTAAGTAATTTGTAATCATCCAAGTAATCAAGGTCTTCATCTCTATCAATTATTCTATCCATCGGCTCGCTAAGGTCTATGGCTATTATGTGACCGTCAATCAATGCGTTCCCGGTTTCTTCAGAAATTTGCAGGTTCAGGTAAGAGTTGGAACCATCAAACAACGCATGGAAAACTGGATAAGTCATCTTAACGTAATTGGAGTTTAGTATTCGCTGCACCGTGACGGTTAAAGTGTTAAGATCTGAAAGCCTTGCCTTTACATCATTTATCTTGGAACTTTCTAGCAGCAATTCATCCGCGCCAACTTCTGTTATGAAGGCAGAAAGTGTTTCAGATGGATTCTGATCATCTTTTATCTGCGTGTATAAATCAGAAACGAACCTCTTCACAAATTTAGGAAACTCTTCCTCGCTCTTCTCCTTGTAATGCTGGAACTGCTTGTATCCCTTGCTATGAAATACTGCCTGTTTCAGAATATCTTTCCCTGCGTCAGTGGTCATAAGGGATTCTTTCGAGAAGATATTTTCGTCTTTGCTGCTCATTACGATCTACACTTGCTAGTCGTTATTTATCTCTATTTACAGTTTAACATACATTCATACAATTTACCAGTAAACAGTTTTAAAGAGTATGAACGAAATTTATGGTATGTTCGAAAATGAATCCACTTTATTCAAAACGCTAATGCATAAGGGCGAAGAATCTTTTGATGCAAAGTACGAGGATGCAGTTCTCAGAGTAAAAGAAGAACTCGGGAAAACTTTTACCATGATAATTGACGGCAAGTCTGTTACTGCTGATGGGGTATTTGCAGTTCTTTCTCCAATAGATACGCGGGTTGTTGTAGCGCACTTCCCTGCAGGGAAGGAAGAGCATGCAAAGAGTGCTATAGCAGCTGCCCGTAAAGCTTTCCAGCAGTGGAGCAGAACCGATTACAGCGAGCGGGTAAAAATATTCAGAAAAGCTGCAGATATAATGAGCCGAAAAAAGTATGAATTGGCCGCATCATTATCATTTGAAAATGGCAAGAACAGGTATGAAGCTATAGGTGATGTCGATGAAGCGATAGACTTTATGCGTTATTATGCGGAGCAGATGGAACTTAACAATGGATTTGTTAAACAGACGAATAGTGCTTATCCTGATGAAAAAAACAAGAGCGTAATGAAACCTTATGGCGTATGGGCTGTAATTGCACCGTTCAACTTTCCCATTGCAATAACTGACGGCATGTGTGCAGGCGCATTAATTACTGGCAACACGGTTGTATTGAAACCTGCAAGCGATACACCGTTAACATCGTACAAGTTCTGCAAGATACTAGAAGAGGCAGGCTTGCCGGCAGGTGTAATTAATTTTGTAACCGGTTCTGGCAGTGTTGTAGGCAAAACACTTGTTGAGAGTGATGATGTCGACGGTATTTCATTTACAGGTTCCAAGGAAGTAGGGTTGGGGATCTACAGAACTGCCAATGCAAAGAGGTCTAAACCGGTGATAACAGAGATGGGAAGCAAGAACCCCGTACTGGTAACAAAGAATGCTGATCTGGACAAAGCTGTCGATGGTGTGTTAAAGGCAGCGTTTGGATATTCGGGGCAGAAGTGCAGTGCATGCTCCCGTGTATATGTGCATGAAAGTTTGAAGGAAGAATTTGTTAATAGACTGGTTAAACGAACCAATGAACTCACTATTGGCAATCCCCTGAACAAGGACAGCTTCATGGGACCGTTAATAAATGAGAACGCGTACGAAAATTACAAAAAATATGTTGATGTTGCGAGGAAAGATGGTAAGGTACTGGTTGGAGGCAATGTGGTTGTCGATGGCGAATTGAAGCATGGATACTACGTACAACCAACCATTATCGATAAACTTCCCAAAGATCATAAGTTGTTCAAGGAAGAGTTGTTCATTCCAATATTGTGTGTAGCAGATTACAAGGAATTTGATGAAGCCATAAAGTTGTGTAACGATACTGATTATGGGTTGACTGCCGGAATATTCAGCAAAGACAAAAACGAAGTAAATGAATTCCTTGCCAAGATCGAAGCGGGAGTAGTGTATGTGAACAGGGCACGAAGCGCTACTACGGGTGCAATGGTTGCATGCCAGCCATTCGTAGGATGGAAGAATTCTGGTATAAGCGGCAAGGGAACTGGGAGCGAATATTATCTTACACTCTTCATGAGGGAGCAGAGCCAGACGATCTGTGATTAGATTAGAGTAGGTTAGGTTAGAATAGTGAACGGGCCAGTAACAGTATGTTGCTTGGCTTCTCCTTTATTCGTCGAACAGAATACGATGTTATGTTTTCGCCGTACGGTATATACTCTGCAAGTGAAAATCCCTTTTTTATTAACGATGGTTTGATATCGTCCCTGACACCCTTTAGCATCTGAAATTCAAAGTGTTTTTGGTACTTGTCATGAAGTTTTAGCGCCTGATCGATTATTGTCTGATCGTGTGTAGCTACTGCAAAATCATTGCTGCTCTCAAACAGCAGTTGCATGAGTTTCATGTAATTTTTGTCAACCATACGCCTTGAACGAAAGACCGTACTGCTGTCCTCCCTGTATGCTCCCTTTACAAGCCTCGCCTTTCCCCTGTGCGTCACGATCTCAACAAAGTAATTAGTACCCTGTTTGAGGTATGCCTGAAATGCAACTCCTATACTATCATAATGCTTGAGAAGTGTGAAGTATATGTTGATCGTGTCACGAAGGTAGGAAGAAGACTCCATGTCAAGCCATACAAATTTGCCAAGTGCCTTTGCACGTTCAATCATCGCCAACGCATTATTTTCACACGTACCATAATCCTTGTCGAGCCCTATCTGCGTCAGTTTTGGCGATATACTTCCATTGATATGCAATCGATCCATTTCTTGTAGTAAACGCACGTACTCATTTACATTTGCTTCAATTGCACTATCATCTGTAACATGCTCTCCCAGGTAATTTATGATAGCGCTCATTCCTTTCGCGTTGGTCTGCTTGGCTGACTTTAGTGCTTCCTCTATTGTATGACCAGCTACCCACTTTTTTGCTATCCTTTTAACAAACTTTTCAAACAGAGGTGGTTTGGATTTCTTTGTTGGAGAACGTTTTACCTTCATGTATAAAATATGTTAAGCAATTAATATAATGCTTTGTAGAAGACGCTTAAATTTATTATACGCGTGGAATTAACGAGTGTTGTGAAAGACGAAGACGTACCAAGGATTTTGATAGAAGCGTGTTCCAAAGTAAGATCGCAGATAAGCAGGCTTGTTGGAACCGAAGAAGCCAATGAATCATGTGGTGTAGGTGCAGGTGGAGATATTTCCAGAAAGATAGACATAGTTGCCGAGCGTGCAGTTATGGATACGCTGAAGACCTATGGTCTTAGTTGTACTGTAGTAGCGGAAGAAGCAGGAAAGGTCGATATCACAAATGGGGCAAGTGAGGGCTATATTGTTGTAGATGCAGTTGATGGCACCACAAACGCTCTGAGAGGGATACCGTTTTACTGCTGCTCAATTGCTTTTGCAGACGAAAACAGGCTAAGTGCTGTGAAGCATAGCGTTGTAATGGATCTATTTACTGGTGATGTTTATTCTGCATCCAAAGGCAAGGGTGCATTTTTCAATGGCGCTAAGATACATGTGAAAGAGAAGTTTGAGGAGAGCAGGTACATAGTTGGCATGAACATGTCTGGTGTTAAACCGGAAAAGATTGAATTATTGAAACCAATAATGTCAAAATCAAACCATTTGCGACAT
>CAYJTD010000028.1:12504-13185 GCA_964372525.1 uncultured Nitrosopumilales archaeon
CAATGCTTTGGAGTTATGCATATTCGCAAGGGGGTTGATGGATGTTTTCATAGACATACGGAACAAGATCAGGATAACAGATATGGCTGCAGCATATTTGATCGTGAAGGAAGCTGGAGGTATACTGATATCTGACGATGGTAAAGAGTTGGAAGCTGAGCTGGATGGCAATTCACGGTTATCCTTTATCGCAGCGGCAAACAGAATGGTGTTGGATGATATAGCGCAGACAGCTGGCCTAAAGTTACGGATATGATTGGTTTTTAAATGGTAATTTGTGATCTGACATCATAATTGACTGAACAGAAATTTGTACAGTTTCCAAGAATTTTAGCTATAGCCTACTTACTGGTAAGCATAGGAGCACTGCTGCAGATAGGTGGAGGACACTGGGATGTCACATGGCATGCTTTACAAAAACCAGAGACGTTCTTGACACCGCCGCATTCCATAGTGTACTTGGGCGTTCTTCTTACACTGTCGATGGGAATTCTGGGTGTAGTATTGAGAATAAAACATACCTATGAAACGATGTATGTGAAATTTTTGCAGTATGCACTCATAGGTTCTGCATTACAACTGTTTTCCGGTGGGTTCGATCTGTGGTGGCATACAAACTTTGGTTTTGATGGTTTGTTAAGCCCACCGCATTTGGTCCTGGTTACCGGAATGGTATTAAAT
>CAYJTD010000029.1:0-12968 GCA_964372525.1 uncultured Nitrosopumilales archaeon
ATGTTTCCAAATATGAAGAAGTAAAGGCAATGGTTGATCTTGTAGCAAAAAAATGCGGAAGTATAGACATTATTGTTGCATACGCAGGTGTACCCGCTAAGAAAGAGTACTGGAATGCAGATCCATTAAATCTTGCAGATGAAATGCTTGACGACCCATGGAATATAGATTTGAAGGGTTCGTATCACTGCATAAAAGCAGCAGCTCCATACATGAGGAAGCAGAAGTATGGGAAGATAATTTTGGTGAGTTCTACGCCGGGTGTTTCAGGCGATCCAATTGGATTGGGATTTACACTTGCAAAGGCAGCTGTAAGAGCATTGGCACGATCGCTTGCGCCAGTATTGGGACCAGAGATATTGATCAATGCAATTGCACCGGGTAGCATTGGTACTGAAGCAAATCTCAAGAATTATACGGAAAAGCAGAAGAATGAAATGGTAAAGACAGTTCCATTGGGGAGGTTTGGCAGACCAGAGGAAATCGCTAATGTTGCTGTTTTCTTGGCCTCAGATGATTCCAGTTACATAACAGGTCAAACTATAGTTGTTGATGGTGGCGAGATCCGACTTTAATCACAGTTAATTTCTTAAATCACAACTTTCTACCATATACATGCATACGTATATCAGATTGCTGGAAAGGATAGTATCTAGGTCTGGCCCAAGTAGGATACTTTCCTTCAACACTGCCCATGTGCTAAAATGCCTACAATTATTGCAGCAGAATGAGTATGTGAGCCGTGCAGTCCTTGTAAAGACACTTGATTTGGGAGAAGGTTCTGTTAAAACACTGATAAAACATATGAAAACTAATAATATAATTGAAACAAGGAAGGCTGGTTGCCGTTTGACTAGTAAGGGCAAGAAATTATCGAATAACTTGCTTGCTGTATTGCCAGCTGAAGTGGAGATACCGATGAATTCTATCACTATGGGCAATCACAATCATGCTGTTCTATTACGAGACTACGCGTTTGCAGTTACAAGCGGGATAGAGCAAAGAGATGAGGTAATAAAATTTGGAGGATTGGGGGCTACAACACTCCTGTTTAAAGACAACAAATTTGTGATGCCAAAAACTAACCATGACTGTTTGAGCAAGGAACCCAAGATACGAAATCTACTACTAAAGTTGCAGCCAAAGGATGATGATGTTATAATAATCGGAAGCGCTTCAGACAAAACAACTGCCGAGCTTGGTGCAAAAAGCGCTGCGTTGTTTACAATTGCAAGTCATGAAAAACACAATTATTGAATTATGAACAGAAATTTATGGACCCTGACTTATATATTGGACAAACTATCCCAAACCTTAAATATTCTATAACTAATTGCATGTTGGAATGTCAACTAGACAGATAACAATTGAGAATGTGAGGGTACCCGCCCTTGCAATTGGCATTCTGCTTGCAATACTTTCATTTGGAATGTTTATCGTTGGATACGATCAGGGACACTTGTTCAGTGTTGTAATGGGTGAACAGGCATTTGAAGATCTGTATCTGCATGAATTGTACCACGATATGCGTCATGCAGCTGGCTTTCCATGTCACTAGGAATGTGATATGATTGAGACTCGCAGTTTTCATAGGCACAGCTTTACTTGCAGGAGTAATTAGCGGCCTAATCCATGGTGGCGTTAATCTGGTTGTAACAGAACCTTTTATCGATCAAGCAATAGACCTTGAAATTGAAAATGCTATAGCAGCAGGTGAAGACATTGACTCTTCAGAAGTGATTGCGCAGTATAGAACTTGGCAGAAGGGCGGTCAGGTAGTTGCTGGTAGCATATTAGGACTATCATTAGGTTCTCTATTCGCATTAGTATACGCATTTGCTTGGTCTTCTTTGCTTGGTTCAAATGGTACAAAGAAAGGACTATTTCTGGCAGCTATAATGTGGTTCACTATTTTCCTTATACCGTTCCTAAAATACCCTGCAAATCCTCCAGCAGTTGGAGACCCAGAGACCATTTACTACAGACAATCCCTATACTTGGTTTTCATAGCAGCCTCTGGTTTGGGCGCATTGGCATTGGCATTCCTGTACAGGAAACTTGGTAGCAAAAAGTCTAGGAAGTTTGTGATACCTGCACTGTACGCAGCTTACATATCTGTATTGTTTGTTATAATGCCTCCAAACCCAGACCCTATAACGGCACCAATGGATCTGATTAATAATTTCAGGATTGCAAGCGCATTAACGGTAACTCTATTCTGGTTCGTACTTGGAGCAATATTCGGCACCTTCTGGGACAGATTTAAACCACACATTAAAGTTACAAGCAAACTATGATCCTTCTCTTGAGGCAGTGGTATATTATACCAAAGTCTCAAACTACAAAATTCGAAATACCATAAAGATTTTTATAATCAGAATTGGGCTTAACGTTGCAGGTCGGGCAGATTTGGTGGCTGATAATAAGGGAATTATCACATACATACGTGTCTTGAAGGAGGATTTAGCTATCTTCAAGATAAAACCAGAGAACGGTCCAGTTCCTGATTTTAAGGCAGGTCAATTTGTTACCTTGGGTTTACCAGTTAAGAGTGAAGGCGGTAAAATAATTAGAAGAGCATATTCTATCGCCTCGCATCCAGAACAGAAAAAACACTTTGAACTTTACATCCGCTGGGTAAAAAAACCAGTGCCAGGTAGGCTTACAACAGAATTATTCGAAAGAAGGGAAGGAGATGAAATCTTCTGGCTCAAACCAACAGGACCTTTTGGAATTGTTGACAAGAGACCCGATGGAGAGCCAGACACGAGGCGCATAGTTATGATGGGAGGAGGCACAGGCCTTGCTCCATTCCTTAGTTTCACTTTGCATCTTAAAGCAAGAGGCGACAAACGGGAGCTCGTGCTTTTGCACGGTGCTAGTTATGTTGACGAACTTGGTTACAGAGAATTGCTTACGGAATTGGAAGAGGAGAGCATAGACAAAGGACCTGATAAGTGGAATTTCAAATATAGAGCTAGCATAAGCAGACCAGATGAATATCTTAACAGATCATGGGGAGGACATAAGGGAAGGGTTGAGACATTTCTAAAACCTAATAGTTCAGGCAATTCACCGCTTGAAGAGCTTGTTGGCGAAAAAATTACACCCGAAAATACCATGTTTTATGTGTGTGGATGGCAGGGAACCGTTGATGGTGGGATGAAGTATCTTACTCCGATGGGATTCGTGGACGAGAGGAAGAAGAGACCAGATAAAACATTCGACGTACGATACGAATCATATGGTTAAGTAAAGTTTTATGCTAGAAGCGTGATTGATTGGTATGCCAAAGGCTTATGTGCTGGTAAACGTGGATGCAGGTTCTGACGATGAAGTTTTCAAAACCATTAAAAATATGAATGGAATAGGCGAATCGCATATAGTTCTAGGTGCTGCAGACATTATAGTTGAAATCGAATCAGGCGATCCCGAAACTGTACGGGAAGTGATCTATGACAAGATAAGAAAGATACCGCAGGTCAGATCAACGCAGACTATGACAGTGGTAGAATAGTATAGTTAATTAACAACCAAATAACTTCGCCCAATCTTCCTCACCGAATTCACTTACCTTACAGAATTTTTTTATAATAACAGCATGCTCGTTAAAGAGCAACTCTGAGTTAAGTAGAGCACCATCGCAGTAGACAATGGCAATAATTCTGCCATATGTATCAAACATCTGTTCGTCATCCTGATCTACAAATGCAATCCCACCTTTACATACAGACGACGTGAACCTCATAGCTTCGGCATATCCAACCTCTCCTCTCTCTGGTGTATCTACCAACGCAAGTCGTATTCGACGTCCATCAACCTCCATGGTATCACCATCAATTATCCTATTGATCCGCCCCTCGAAGCAAGCAGCTGTGCCCTTGCATTGAATCACTGGCATGAAGAAATTCAAAGTGGATGAGCTGAAAGTGGAAGATAGAGGTACAGGGTCAATAACATCACTCCATATGAAAACTTCAATAGTGTAAGTATCCCGCATTTCGATTCTAAATGGCTGTTGCACAGTAATAGACTCGTCAGGAAGTATGCTTTTCTCTACCCACGCAAGTTGTGTCATATGATCATTGGAATCTTTGAGCTGTATTATATACACAAAATGTTGCTCGATATCACTATTGTTCGTAAGGAATGCTTGAACCATTTTTTCCTCTGCCATTACAGTAACCATTTTTATGCTTACTAGTTCTGTGACAGCGTTAACATTTGACTGATGTGGAAAGATGAGCAGCAATGTTATGAGCAAATACCATCTTACCATAACAAACTGAATTCTTGATGCTACTTAATTATATCTACTATAATTTGCATTTTTGTTGAATGCAAAGCAGCTACCGAGGCTTAAATAATGGTTGCATAAAATACAATGCGAAAAACAAACTTGTGGGGGCGTATGTCAGCATGGTAGACTGCCAGCCTCGGGAAGACTTCGGGAACGCTGGAGGTCGCCGGTTCAAATCCGGCCGCCCCCATTACTAAATTACTTTTTAACGATCTCATTGAAAATTTCTTCAATTATATCAAAGCCGCCATCACGTATGCGTTCTAGCTGTTTAACAAGGTACTTTTCTGCTTCTTCTCCCTTGAAAACTAGGTTATTCTTCGCTAGACCAAGAGCCAGAATATGCATGGCTTCATTAGCACGCTTTGGAAAATTCGTACGCCGCAGTTCATTCTTTTCAATGAACTTACCAACTTGTTCCAACACAACCGCATAGGCCTCGTTCTTCCATTCCTCAGAGTAATTCTCTTCCAAAATTCTAAAGGCCTCTGCATCCACGCATTCTCACTGATCACTCTATTATATGAAATTATTTAACCTTTGCATATAGATCAGGGGTTTGAAACCTTTTATAACTGATAAGGATTCTCGTTGAAAGATGCAGTTCAAAGAGTTTAGCAATGTATGGTTCGATGGTGATATAATCGCGTGGGAAAATGCAAAGGTACCGGTAATGACTCATGCTATGCATTATGGCACAAGCGTCATAGAGGGCATAAGAGCATATGCTGCTAAAGATAACCTATACGTCTTCAGGCTGGAAGATCATATGAAACGTCTGCACAAGTCTGCAAATGTTTATTCTATAGGCATAAAATATAACGTGAAAGAACTTGTTGATGCCACAGTTGAAATTATAAAAAAGAACCAGATCAAAAGCTCATGTTACATCAGACCCATAGCATTTGTGGGCTTCCACGGGATAGATCTTGGTGTTACCGAAAAATCACCTTCACATGTAGCCATACTAATATTTACATTCGATCAGTATCTTAATTCAAAGGGAATACATGTTTGCATATCGTCATGGAGGCGCATAAATGACTTATCAACTCCGCCGCTTGCCAAAGCTGGTGGGAATTATCTTAATTCTGTTCTTGCAACACAGGAATGCAAGAGGAATGGCTACGACGAAGCCATAATGCTGGACAGCTACGGAATGGTAAGCGAGGCTCCTGGTGAAAATGTGTTCATTGTTAGGGACGGCAAGATCTACACGCCACCGGTATCCTCTTCTGTACTCGAAGGGATAACCAGAGATACTGCCATCACAATAGCAAAGGATTTGGGCTACGAATTGATTGAACGCATCATTCCTAGAACGGAACTTTACATAAGTGATGAAATATTTCTTACCGGAACTGCGGCTGAAGTTACGCCAGTGATCAGTGTTGATGGACATAAAATCGGTGATGGTGTGGAAGGTCCTGTATCAAAGAGCATACGCGAAACTTATTCCAAAGTTGTTAGAGCCGATATGAAGGAGTACATGCACTGGCTGGTACCTGTCTGGTAGTAGTTGCTATGGTAAAAATAGCAGTTGTAGGAGTTGGGGGATGGGGCAAGAACCACGCAAGAGCTCTATCAGAACTGGATACATTAAGTGCTATATGCGACACTGATGAGAGTAGAGCAAAGACTTTTGCTGACAAGTATGATGTTAACGCATACACATCTATAGATGATATGCTTAAAAATGAAAAACTTGATGGAGCGATAATAAGCACCCCAACTTCTACACATTTCACGATAGCCAAACAATTCATGGAACATAGAATTAACGTTTTGGTCGAAAAACCCATGGCACCTTCATCTACCGAATGTGAGCAGCTGCGAACTATAGCTAGGCGCAATAACACTATTCTCACTACTGGCTACATAGAGCGCTTCAATCCAGCAGTTAATGAAGTAAAGAACCTCATTTCGCAGAAAAAGTATGGCGATGTGCTTATGCTGGAATTTCATAGGGAGAACAGAATGCCTCTAAATATCCATGATGTAGGAATAATATACGATACATCTGTACATGATATCGATACGGCATTATACCTTTTTGATGATAAACCACATATGGTTTTTGCTAAAGCTGGAAGTGTGAGGGGAGCACACGAGGATTTCGCAGCTATAGTTCTTGGTTTCAAAGACCAAAAGATAGCATTCATAGCATCAAACTGGATAACACCGAAGAAGGTGCGCCAGTTCGTTGCCGTATGCACCGATGCTATTATAACGGGCAATTTTATAACGCAGGAAATAAGGATCGATCAGGGTGGAGATACTATAATACCGAGAAGAGAAATGGAGGAACCATTGATGCTAGAATTAAAAAATTTCATTGGGGCAATAGATGGGAATGCTAAACCATTGATCAGCGTAGATGAAGCCATTAATACTACCAAGATTGCAGAAGCAGCGCTACTTTCAAGTAAAACCGGCTCGCCTATATTTCTTGATCTAAGATGAAGAAACAGATGATCGATATACTAGCATGTCCTATAGACAAGAACCATCCCCTCGAGATTTACGAGATTAACACAGAAGAGGATGTAATTATTAACGGTGTATTGTTTTGCAATAAATGTTTGCGTTTCTATCCTATAGTAGATGAAATACCCATCATGCTGCCAGATGAGTTGAGGAATAAAGCGAATGACATTAAATTTCTTGAACAATGGAAGGATAAGTTGCCAAGAAAGATAGTTAATGAGGGCAAGCCATGGCACCTAGAGTGAAAGTTGTTAACTTCATTGGCAAAAATGTGAAGAAAGGCAAGAATGTCAAGATATGGCATTTCGCATACATTGGAGATCGAACAAAAATTGGCAACAATGTCATGATTGGTTCGCTGACGCATATTGATTATGACGTTACCATAGGCGACAACACTCGCATAGAAGGAATGGTATACATTCCTCCAAAATGCAGAATTGGGAAAAATGTTTTCATAGGACCAGCTGTTGTGCTTACTAACGATCCGTATCCTCCCAGCAAGAAGTGGGCTGGTGTAGTTGTAGATGATAACGCTGTGATCGGTGCAAGGGCTGTTATCAAGGCCGGTGTTAAAATTGGCAAAAACAGTTTTGTTGCTATGGGCGCTGTTGTCACAAAAGATGTTAGAGCTAATACAGTAGTAATGGGCATACCTGCAAAAGAGTCAAATTATACTTTAGATACCTACAATAAAAAGAGAAAAGAGTGGGAAGGTTAGACATCAATTCCCCGCTACAAGTTTGCGCTTTATGTAAGAGTTCTTAATTGCAACGAGTATAGCTAACCAGATGGCTACCAATGATAAGGCAATAGCTGCTTTGAAAACTGATGTAGCGAATTCACCAGCTTCCAGTTGTATAGGCGCAAGTACCTTGATTAGAATGAATGAACCCGCTATGAGAAGAGCCCACATAATTACAATGTAGCCAACAAGAAATCCCAGTCTCATATCACAACACCAACTAGAAATGCTGTAAGTATAGCCAATCCAGCAGAAAATGCCGTAAGTTTGAATATGTTTTTAGTTATATCATTTTCATGTAAAGGACCATTGGCAAGTATCATCCTGACCAATGTAATAGGAGCACTCTTCTCCTTTGACGCCATCAACCTGCAATCATCAAGCAGGATCACGGGTCTGGCTTTTACTGTTCTATGTTCTGCTATGCGCTTTACACTTGCAAGAAACAGGAACGAGTTTATTATTGCTGGTAATAATGCGATTATTGCTACAAACTCTACTTCTCCAACTATTGCTATCGCACCATACATAGCACCCCAAGCCAGCACACCGGAATCTCCAGGAAATATTTTGCTAGGATATCTATGATACTTATAGAATGCTATTGCTGAAAAGAACAACGGTAATGTAGTAATAGCAATCTCAACCTTACCACTCATAAGTAATGCGACTATAAGGGGTATGCTTGCAATTGCAATGAAGCCACTTACCACACCGTTCAATACATCGATAGAATTCGCTGTATTGCCAACTACTGGAATCATCAGAAAGATCAGGCCTATGTAGAGTAACGGTATTTTTGCAGAACTGAACAATGGAAAGTCAAGGTTAAAGTCATATGTGCCAAGCAGTATTATCGGTATAGCTGCTACAACTAGTACCAATGGTTTGAAATATCCAGGCATGACCCTCCTATCATCAATGTAACCTATGAAGAATGCAATTAATGTGCAAAACAAAATTGCAAGCACACCATTGTTCATGGTAAGGAAGAATAACATTATTTCAGCAGCAGCTAATGAAATCATGATGATTGGTCCACCAGGTCTGGGCACTTGCTTGTTATTGGGTTTGTGATAATCCTGCACGGTCATGTCATGCCTTTGCAAGTATCTGATAAAAGGTGGTGTGAGGAAGTATGTTATAAGAAATACAATCGCCGATACTATAATGGCAAATACAAAACTCATTGTGGTACCTTCTTCAGCTGTTCTTTTAGCTTCCTTGCAAGCGCGTTACCAATCTTTTGCACTGTAGCAAGTTTCTCTATCGGTGCATCTCGTAAGCTCTTTACGTCCTTATAGCCAGCACTGTATAGCACTCTTGCCCTAACTCTTCCCACACCTTCTAGTGATACTATTGGGATAAGTTCTTCTTTAATTCCATACTTGGCGCGTTTTCTCAAAACGTATATTTCCTGAAGCAGATCTTCTCGCCCTACTAATTTTGCAACTTCATACAATGAATAAAGCAACCAATCACTAGTTTCCACAATTCTGTACATATCGCCAGGCTCTACGCCAAACAGCTCAAGTATTTTCTTATCAGTATATTCCTGAGTCCATGCATAGAGTGCGAGCAAGCTCCTTGAACAATCATATTCATTTAGATCAAATAACAATTCATCTTCATGTTCATCTACGAGCATCCTTACTTCATCAATATCCTTGCTGCGCAACTGAAGTTTCGGATAAAAATCTGTACAATCAGTAACGATATGCAGTAAACCAAGCGTGTGTTTCACATCCTTCTTTGCATTTAATGCAGCTCTTTTGAATTCCACGGCAGTTACGGGATCTATGTATAACAACGAAGTTCTCTTACCAAATTCACTTGCTAAGAACCTCTCCCCTCTTCTTTTAACCATCTCTTCAAGTTCCAAGTAATCCAACGCAGAGTCAAGCTTTCTATCGATTGTTGATTTTCTATACTGCTTTGCCAAGAGTGTGTTTGAAAACAGTGCATTGATTTCCTCTTTCTTTATTCCTGGTAAATATGCGATCGTGCTAAGTAAATGAACTCTTATAGATCTTTCATCAATCATCTTTGATCTTAGGGGTTCGGGTCTGCCATACACGTAATGTTCAAAGATTTCTTCTGCATTTGCATTCGGCGCCACTATGATTGCCTCTCCATAGGTATCGTATTTCGGTCTACCCGCTCTTCCGCAGAGCTGTTTGTACTCTAAAACACTTATTGGAACACTGGCGCCATACTCGTAATCATACCTTGTTATGCTGCTTATCACAACTCTTCTGGCAGGCAAGTTAACACCAGCAGCCAGCGTTGGTGTTGCAGTAAGAACCTTTATAATTCCAGTTCTAAATGCATCTTCCACATTCTGTCTGTTCGACGGATTCAGACCGGCATGATGAAATGCAACACCATTTTTGACAAGATCTGCTAGTGTCTTCGTAAGCTCAGTGTCATCACCTCGCAGTATATCCTTCGCCTTTTCTTCGACAGCTTTCTTCTCTTCTTCGCTTAAAAATCGCTTAACAAGTTCTGCTGCTTTTGCTGCCAATGAAACCGCACGCTTCCTAGTTTCTGTAAATATCAAAACCTGTCCTCCATTTGCAATGGAATCTATTGCCAGATCGATTGGTGCTCCTCTACCAGTGTTCTCTATGTTTATTACATTACCATCCTGCAGTTTTACAGAACCATAATCATAGACACCTTCGATCAGTTCTGTAGGCCGCCAGTCACTGTTTATCAATTCGCATCCAAGCCATGACGCTATATCATCTGCATTTGTTACTGTTGCGCTTAAAGCTAACAACTGCACGTTGGTTTGGAGCATCTTTATCTTCGTGAGCATCATTTCTAAGGTTGGACCTCGTTCCTTATCACCCAATAGATGCACTTCATCTGCAACGAACAATTCAACATCATCAATCCATTCTGCTCCATGCCTCATCACAGAATCCATTTTTTCGTTTGTCAAAATTATGATATCACCATTGTTGAGACTCTCACTCGCAGAATCATAATCTCCCGTTGATATCATTACCTTAACTTTACCACCATCCCTTTTAGTCATATTCTCAAATATCTTAAACTCTGCAAATTTTTCGCTTGCAAGAGCACGTAAAGGTGTAAGGTAAACAACTTTAGCATTCCTATCCAAAATTATTTTTGCAGTAGCAAGCATGGCTATCAGAGTCTTGCCACTTGCTGTTGGTGTAGTTACAAGAAGATTCTTGCCATCTAAAAGACCCCGTTTTACCGCATCCTCCTGCGGAGGGTAGAGAGCTTTGTACCCAAGTTCATCTAAAATAGTCTTCAGCTGGTTAGGTATATCTATATCAACAACATGTGTCATGCTCGCTTGTAGAAACCGCTCTTCACTTCATAAATCGTTCCATTTCTGTTAGCCCTAGTTATAAGTGACCTGGCCTCTTCCTCTGTAAACTTACCGGTCTTTACAAGCTCATCTACGAGCTGTTTGCCATCAACTGGGTTCTTATCTGGTCCTGATAAGGTACTAAATACATCATAAAACATCTGCATCTTAGACCTTTCACTCTGCGGCATTCCATGCATCACACCGAGATCAACCTTCCCCGTTCTTACATCGACGCCTACAGTGTGTAACATATTGCTAACAAGGTAGATTGCTCGGTCCGCGTCACTTGCATCGACTTTGTCCTTCAATAGCAATCTAGCACGTGCAGTTGCCAATCTAACTAATGCTTCCAGCTGTCTGGGTGTAACTGTTATCATATCTTCAGACTCAACATTCCTCATTTGTAGATAATAGTCGAAGATCTTATCCTCAGCTTCCTGACTTAACACAGGATCAATACGCTTTGAATATGATAGGTATTTGCCCAGCATATCGATGTCAAGAATTGGTGCAACTGCATACGTACCTCTTCTATGAATACCAAGTATATGTCGTGCAATATGCGAATCGGCTTCCTTCTTAGGTTCATCTCGAATTGCAAAGACAAGGTCAAACCTAGTTAACAGTGGGATAGGCAGGTTAACGTTTTCAGTTATGTTTCTAAACGGATCGTATTTTCCCAGCAGTGGGTTTGCAGCTGCAAGTATGGAGGTTCTTGCGTTCAAAGTAGCAACAATGCCTCCCTTTGCGACACTACAGGACTGCTGTTCCATAACTTCATGCAGCGCACTTCTATCCTCTGGCTTCATTTTATCAAATTCATCTATGCATACGAGACCTTGGTCTCCCAACACTACAGCACCTGCTTCAAGCATCATTATACCACTTTTGTCCCGGATAACAGCAGCTGTTAATCCAGCCGCAGTGGAACCCCTTCCTGAAGTATACAGACCTCTTGGTGCAACTCTGGCGGCATATTTCAATAATTCACTCTTCGCAGTGCCAGGATCACCAACTAATAGCAAGTTAATATCACCTCTTATCTTGGTGCCATCCTCAAGCTCACGCGCTGGTGCACCAATTATCTGAAGTAAAATTGATTCCTTGATTATATCATGTCCGTAAATATGTGGTGCAAGTGACACGATCAATTTTTCATATGCGTCCGGACCTTCTGCGATACGCTTTATCTGGCTTTCATCTTCAGCAGCGATTAGAAACCTTTCAGTCGTTCTAACATCTTTGTCACCAGCTCTGCCACCCAAAAATTCTATATTGTTGCCTTGTAGTCGCAATCTAAACAACCTAGTTCTAGTTCTCACACTTTCATAATCTTGTTCTATCCTAACTACACCAGTTAAAATTATCCTATCACCTGGTCTTGCGTTATCGACAAGGTCTTGTGTTAGTATAATGTCTGAATAATGTGGTAGTTGGCCTGGTGGAAGGTCTTCTGGCAATTCTTGCATTCGTACAATTTGAAAATCTGCAAACTTGCTTTTCACAAGATCAATTTCTGCTACATTTTGGCATTCATTGCAGTGAATTGTTTTTTTGATCTCAAGATCTTTCTGCTCCACATGTTGTATATGACCTTCTGGACATCTGAATGCAACTAGCTGAGCCATAGGTTTTACTTCAGATGCTCTGACAACCATACCAGAAACACTTACCAGTTTACCGATAAGTTCTGCATCTACTTCCCTTAACGTTCTCTGCCCAGGGAAATTACCAATCCTTATCCTGATATCTCCTTTGACCCTTTCGGCATAATCTGGATGTTCTAGTTTCAACGTAGAATAAAGCGCATCTCCAAAAGCACGCAAAACCTCATCAGGTTCTTCCCTAAGCTTGCCTTCTATAACTGGACTATATGCGGCAATATCATTATGATCAACAACAAGGGATTTTTGGTTAAGAGCCTTCATCTGCCCTATACGTTCCCTATACTTGTATACTCCATTCTTATCCTTGAAACCCTTCAGGAAGAACTCAAGTTCCTCTGATAGTTTGGCATGCGTCTGTTCAGTCATTGTTTACCACCAAGAACACATTCTTTGAAATCACTTGAGGCCTTATGTATCAAT
>CAYJTD010000030.1:0-12856 GCA_964372525.1 uncultured Nitrosopumilales archaeon
GAATCATTTCAGATTGCAAGAGATGCTGGTTACAAGATAGTTGCGCATATGATGCCTGGACTTCCGAAATCAAGTCCTGAACTGGATATTGAAGATTTCAAGAGGCTTTTTTCAGATCCCCTGTTTAAGCCTGATATGCTTAAGATCTATCCTACACTCGTGGTGGAAAATACTGGATTGTTTGCCATGTACAAACAGGGTAGGTATAGTGCATATTCAGACGAAGACCTTGTAAACGTCATAGTTGAAGCGAAGAAGATGATCCCGAGATGGGTCAGGGTGATGCGCGTGCAGAGAGAGATAGATGCCAACGATATTATTGCCGGTCCTAAGAGTGGTAACTTGAGACAGATCGTATTTGATAGGTTGAAATCACAAGGTAAGAAATGTAATTGCATTAGATGCAGGGAAGTAGGGCTGCAAAGAAGAAATGATGATGAAGATTATGATTATGATGTAAAATTATTGACGGATAAGTACATGGCATCTGGTGGTAATGAATTATTTCTTTCTTATGAAGATCCTGTCAAGGATGTATTGTTTGGATTTCTTCGTATGCGATATCCAAGTATCAAGGTGCATAGACCAGAAATCAAGAACTGTTGTATAGTGAGAGAATTACATGTTTATGGTCAGGCATTGCGTCTTGGTGCCAGAGATGATATCAGCTGGCAACACAGAGGTTATGGTTCTATGTTAATGCAAGAGGCTGAACGCGTTGCTCTGGAAGAATTTGAGGCGAAGAAGATGCTTGTAATAAGTGCGATTGGAACTAGAGAGTATTACAGGAAGTTAGGTTATAGACTGGAAGGTCCTTACATGTCTAAACAATTACAATAATCAATGCACATTTCTTTCTCTAAGACTTGTGGATTCGCAACTGAAACATTTTACGTCTTCTTTCTCACCAATATATGAAATTTGATTACATTCATTGCACTGATATCTATTAAGCATAAGACTAACTGTGTACGTCATTTCAATTTCATTTTCTCCTTCTGACGTTAATATTCCATTCTTGCTCAAGCTAATCAAGACCGTATTTGCCAGCTGTGTCAGTTTATCAGCGCTGCTGTCTTTGTATTCTTGATAGTTTGTCTGAAGCAATTTGGAGATATCTGTATTCTTTATTGTCATGCCAGTCTTATTTCTGTAGATCAGCTCTCGAATAGACCATTCAACGTCTTTTTCATTATCCAACGATGTTAATGAATTGTTGAATGTATAAAAACACATTTGTCTTGCAATCAATAAATAACTTAAATTACTAGAAATGTTTAGAGTTTTCAAAATGCAGGTTATAGGCAGAGGCACCTGGTTAGACAAGGTTGCTGTTAAACTGATCGAGAGAGAGAAGAAGATTGGTAGAGACGTGAGTCTAATCAAGGTAGAGAGTGGTTTGGGTGCATCAGGTATACCACATATTGGAAGTTTGGGTGATGCCGTAAGAGCCTATGGAATAAAGATGGCGTTAGAAAATATGGGTTACAAGTCTGAACTCATAGCATATTCAGATGATATGGATGGTTTGAGGAAAGTTCCTGAAGGTCTTCCGGACTGGCTTAAGGATCATCTTGCCAAACCTGTTTCTACCATACCTGACCCATTCGATTGCCATAGTTCCTATGGGGCGCATATGAGTAGCATGCTGATCGATGCCCTAGATAGATTGGGTGTTAAATACAGGTTTCAGAGTGGTATGGAAGCTTACAAGCAAGGTTTGCTGGTAAAACAGATCGATGTCATATTAAGCAATGCAGGATATATTGGGACAAAGATCGAGGAATTGGTTGGGCAGGAGAAGTTCAAAACTTCGTTGCCGTATTTCCCTGTATGCAGCAACTGCAATAGAATCTATGTAGCAGAAGCATATGAGTATCTGAAGGACGAAAAGAAAGTTCTGTATAAATGCAAAGGTACGAAAATGGGTAAAAATTTTGTTGATGGTTGCGGTCATGAAGGAGCAGCCGATATTAGAACCAATGATGGCAAATTGGGATGGAAGGTAGAGTTTGCTGCAAGATGGCAAGCCTTCAATGTTAGATTTGAGGCGTATGGAAAGGATATAATGGATTCTGTAAAGGTAAACGACTGGGTTGCTGACGAAGTTCTAAAGTATCCACATCCATTACATGTTAGATATGAAATGTTTCTAGATAAATCTGGAAAGAAGATATCAAAATCGCTTGGAAATGTGCTAACACCGCAGATGTGGTTAAGGTATGGAAGTCCTCAATCTATAATGCTGTTGCTTTTCAAACGCATAAAGGGAACAAGAAATATTGATCTGAATGATGTACCGAAACTAATGGACGAATACAACTACATTGAAGATGTTTACTTTGGTAATATTAAGATTGATAACGAATTGAAAAAAGCGAAACTTCAAGGTATATATGAATACATAAGCCACCAGAATACTCCTTCGAAACCATCACAACATGTACCATATATGTTGCTTGTACAGCTAGCATCTGTTATGAGTGGAGATAATAGAGTAAATTATGTGGTAAACAAACTAAAAAGTTACGGAACGATAAAAGAAAAAACAGATGATCTCATTGACAAAATAATACTGGCAGGTAACTGGGCTGATGATTTTGGACATTTTGAAAAGGCGCAAGTCACGATTGACGATAAGCAGAAACATGCATTATCTGATTTAATTGAAGTTGTAAAGAGTGAGAGCGATCCCAAGAACCTGCAAACGAAGATATTTGAGGTAGCAAGGAGTAATGGCATAGAACCAAAGGATTTCTTCAAATTGCTCTATACCATACTTCTAGGTGCAGAACGCGGTCCACGCTTAGGTCCGTATATAATTGATGTAGGTGCAGACAAGGTTGTGGAGACAGTAAAGCAGTACGCGTAACTCAACGTGGTTAATTCTTTCTTTATACATTAAACAAAATAGAACCCCAAATGATTAGCTAGATCTCCTTAACCTTTGTTTCGTCAAATATGTCTGAACCATACCACTTGTATCTGAAGTAATCTAAGCACCATTCATGGAATGATGGATCATCGCTATAAAACATGGTATTAAGATCAGCTTCGCCCTTTAGGTTTGGAAATAAAACAGATGCTTGTTTTTCATTCAACACAGTCATTACTTGCACCTTATCAGCCATCTTTCGCTCTATCAACCCTTTTGACATTAGATCACGCCATCCAAGTTTTTGCAGTAGCTCAGAACGTCCCTTCGGCACAACTACATCTTGTGCAAAGATATATGAGAATTTTATACCGTTGTTTATCTTTTCTACAAGAGGTTCAATCAGATCCAAGGGTACCTGTGCCATTATCTCGTAAATGTATTCATTCGCATCATTGTAGATACTTTTCCACGTTTCCAAAACTCTTACTACACCATTAATGATCTCGCCAGTGTAAAGTGCACCAATTCTCTGAATGAACTTCATTGGTAAATCTCCTAACATATGTTCCTCAAAGTATTCTTTATGTTCAGTTAAGAATGCAAATGTTGGTATCTGCTTCAGAATTATCTTTCCATAAGTTGTAAGCGAGAGCAGGCCATCCGAGTCCTTTTCAACCAGACCTATGTCTATCAAACGGTTGATATTCCTATGGGCTTCCTGCATGGTAGCGTCTAATTCCTTCGCAAGATCTGACAATCTAAGACTCTCCTGATTTAGTTTGATCATCATCTGTCGTCTGAGCTCACCAGCCAATTCAACAAATATCTGACTGGTGTTTGACATATCCGATGTCTCTTCCATATTGCATGATAGACTTGACCTAAATCTAAAGCTTGTGCAAAGCATGAATGTTATTGATGATCAGTTTTCTGCCTTGATCAAATTTGCTTCTAGCATCTGTTGAACCAGTTCCACTACTTCCTTCTCCACATCGGCGCGCTGCATGTTCAGTTTCATTGCGAATGAATCTACCAGCTCTGTTACTGTCTTTGTGCCATCGCATATCTTCCAGAATTCGATCAATTGGTCATTAACCATAAAGCCTTGGTTCTGGTCATTCAGCAATGCTAGTGAACCATCCTGCTGTTGCACTGCTTTACCCAGTTTTACTGGTTTAGACTTTTCTAGGTCTATTGAGAATCTCAAACTCTTCTTGCCGTATATCTTCTCTTTGGCCTCTGGAGTCATACGATCTGGACTCCATGGCGGTTCCCATACAATTTCTACATTTATGTTACCAACACCATCAACCTTGCCTAGATACCTCTTTACATCACTTACCAGTGTGTCGTGCAATGGGCAACCACGTGTTGTCATTGTCATCTTGATATTCACGTCATTCTTATCGTTAATATCTACACCGTAGATTAAACCCAGATCAACTACACTAAGAGGAACTTCTGGATCCATACACTGTTTTAGGGCCTCCATAACTACTTGTTCACTAACTTTCATAGTCATATTACACTGAAATTAGCTAACTTATAAAATAAATACCTTTACGATTATCCTAAAACCTGCTTTATAGCTGTTTCATAAGGAGGTCTTAAAACTGCTTTCTCCGTAATAATTCCGCTTATGAGTTCTGGAGGTGTTATATCAAACGCTGGGTTAAACACTCTAACACCCTTTGGCACCACTCTCTTGCCACCCATACTGGTAACTTCGTCAAACGATCTTTCTTCTATGGTAACCTGAGCCGGATTACTCTCAAGATCGAAACTAGATAACGGCGCAGCTACATAGAACGGTATACTGTGTTTGTTTGCCAGTATTGCTACCTGGTATGTTCCAATTTTGTTAAATACGTGTCCAGTTCGCAACACGCGATCTGCTCCAACAATAACTTTCTTTATCATACCTCTTACCATGAGCGAACCTATTGCCGTATCAGGTGCTACGCTAACATCTATACCGTCATGCTTGAGTTCAAATGCAGTAAGTCTTGCTCCCTGCAGAACCGGTCTTGTTTCAGTTGCAATCACATTGATGCGCTTACCCTGCTCCTTTGCAGATCGCAACACGCCCAATGCAGTACCATAGGCTACAGTAGCAAGTGCCCCAGCATTACAATGTGTTAAAACAACGTCACCATCTTCTATTAATGCTGAACCAAACGCACCCATCTGTTTGTTAGCGTTAATGTCCTCGTCTGCCATCTTCAAAGATTCATTTAATATTGCATCCTTGATCGATTTGACGCTAGTTTGTAACTTGGCTTTCTTCATCACACGCTCCAAAGCCCAGAATAGGTTTATTGCTGTTGGCCTAGTGTTTCTAAGAACTTTAAATGCCGTATCTAATTCATGCATCAGTTCTTCAGGAGTTTTTGCCTTGCTCTTCATGGCTGCAAGTGCAAGACCCATTGCAGCTGCAACTCCTATAGCAGGTGCTCCTCTGATTACCAAGTTTTTAATGCAATCTGCTACATTCTCATACGTCATGCATTTAACATACTCGAGTTTATTAGGTAATTTAGTTTGGTCGATCATTACAACAGAATTATCTTTCCAGCTAACTGTTAGAAGCTCGGTTGAACGCATGCAAGAGAGCAGTGAATCTATACATATAATTAGTTTACTTGTTCCAGCACTTTGACGATCTTCTTCTTTGGGTCTTCCATCCGTGCAAGCAATCTCTTACCCTCATTTGCAATTGACCTGCGAATGTTCTCGTTTGTAAGCATCTTCCTTACGAGTTTGATAGAATCGTTAACATTGATACATGCGTAACTTACACCTTTACTTACCAGAAATTTGTTTACCACGATATTTTGCATGTTGTATGAGATGTTGGGTATTCCAAGCAAGGAAGCCTCGCAGTTCATTGTGCCGCCTGATCCTATGAATGCGTCAGTTTCAAGTAAAAGTGATGTGCCATCAACAACTTTACCCAATATTATAGCGTTCTTACCATATTTTCGTTTCAGCTTCCTGATCTGATCGTTGTATCTACTTAAGACAACTATGTTACAATCATTGAAATTTTTAATCACTGACTCTAGCAATTTATATGAAACAATATTTGTTCGATGATATGCCGCCTTGGACTCTTCCAGCCTGAATGTGATCGTTTTCCTATCTGGTTCAAGTTTCAGATTTGTATGTGTGTTTTTGAATGAATTTTTGAGCCATATTGCAGGATCAAGGGCCCTGTACCTGACGATGGACTTTTTACATATACCATACTTTGTGAATTCTTCCATGGGAATTATCCAAGGACACATAAGTTTGCTCATTAACGGTATTGATAGTCTGCATACAGCTTCTGCGTGTGGAGAATCGTTGAATCCTATATGCCTTATATTCAAACCAAATGCAACTCTTGCAGCTTCTGGAGATGAGAAACCTACAGAAACATCTGGATTGAATTTTTCTACTTCATCAACAAGTTTTCCAACTCTGGCTGTGCTTGCCATCAGTTTTCCAGTAAGAGATCCACCACCATACTTCCCAACTATTGTTAGATTCAAGTTTCGGATCCTAGCTAGTTCTGTAGCTTCCCTGTATTTTCTAGAAGTACATAAAACCTTGTGCTTTCTTCTACGAAGTTCATCTACAATAGGTTTGAAGAAGTTAACCTGTTTTGGAGTTAGCACATCAAACCAGTATCTCAATTCTTATCACGCATGTGAATCATAAGCTAGCAGCATGGTCATGGTCTTCCAATTCCAGCAAAAAATATGTCTTTGAACTTACTTTTATCCAGTATGCCTCTGCCATCATATACTACAAGTGGTTTGCTAGTATATTGAGAGAGTTTTTGCTTGGTGAGTGACTGGTATTGCTGATGATCAGTACTTATAATAATCAAATCAACGTCCTTTACTGCATCTTCAAGTTTATTTGTAAAAGTTACTGACGTTGGAACATTAGAATTTTTCCGTACTAATGGATCATGCACTCTAATGCTACAGCCTAGTCTTACCAGTTCATTGATAACATCGTATGATGGTGACAGCCTTGCATCATCTACCCCTCCCCTAAAAGCCAGCCCAAGCACAGCTATGTTTGCATCTTTCGCCGGCTTTCCTGTCTTCTGCAATAATTCTATCGCAGCAGTAACACAATACTTTGGCATTGAACTATTAATTGTTCTGCCAAGTTTAATCATATCTGATGTTGTCTTGTTATTATCTGCGGCTTCGATAATAAAGTGCGGATAAATAGGTATACACACTCCTCCAACTCCAGTACCTGGTTTATGCAAGTTACAAAATGGCTGTGAATTCGCTGCCTTTCTAACCTCCCAGTAATCTATGCCTAGTCCATCACAAATTTTTGCCAGTTCGTTTGCGAGGGCAATATTTGCATCTCTATAGATACCTTCCAAAACCTTTTCGGTTTCAGCTGCTCGTATGCTGCTCATAACTAAAATTCCCTTCTTTGTTATTTTGCTGTATAGTGTCATGCCAGCCTTCAAACTTCTTTTACCTTTACCAGCAATCACTATTGGATAATTTTCTTCCATGTCCTTGATTGCCCTTCCTTCATAAATCCGTTCAGGCGTATAGACAAGACCAAAATCTTTTTCACAAGTCAAATTACTCTTTTTTTCAAGTATTGGCAAAAGAAACTCCTCTGTAGTGCCAGGGGGAACTGTGGTATTTAGAGAAACTAGGTCTCCCTTCTTAAGACCCTTTCCTACTTTATTTGCTACATCTTCTATAGCAGACAAGTCTGTATAGTTATTTGACAAACCTACTGGGACCGTAATTATCTTAAGATCTGATTCTTTTGATGCTTGCGCAGCATCTGTTGTAGCAGTAAATCGTTTATTCCTGAGACCTTTCTTCAATGCAGGAACAACGCCCGGTTCAGAAATCAATAAACTGCCAGACGAAGCAGCCTTAACAACAGAATCAGATTTATCTACTCCTATAACTCTGGCCCCGGCTCTCAACCACACAGCAGCTACTGGTGCTCCAACATGACCAAGCCCATATACTGAGATGCTAATTTTTCCATTTGCGATTAGGCGGTTAACATTACGTGTGTTATTGAGAAGACCCATCAGGCATACTAAATATTACTTCTATATTATAGCTATTCTATAATTCATCTCAGGAGAATAGAAGATGTTAAAAGTTGTTTTGCTAGCTGGCGGTGGAGGACATACAGCGTATGCTTACGCGTTAGCACAGCATCTAGCCAATAAATGTGAAATAGAGTCAGTTGTACCACAGGGAGATGAACTTAGCATGGCCAGGCTAAGCAAATTTGGACCTGTAAAGACACTTCTAAAACCTAGAGGGCCGAAGACGTCTTTTGGTTCTTTTGCAGTACGATTAGGTGTTTCATTTTTGCGTTCATCATCAGTAGTGAAGCAAGAAGGAGCAGTTATAGTAAGCACGGGAAGCAATTTTTGTATCTCTCCATGTCTTCATGCAAAAACGAAAAAAAATCCTATAGTAAATATAGAAAGTTCCGTAAGATTTACCAAAGCATCAAAAACAGCAGAGATATTGTCGCGCATAGCAAGATTAACAGCCCTACAATGGGAAGAACAAAAAAATCTTATACCGAAAGGGGAAGTGGTAGGACCTTTATTAGCAAAGAGAGAGGTAGAACCGCATGATGCTGGTTACATACTTGTAACAGGAGGAAGCCATGGACATGAGCTCTTGTTTGGATGCGTTGCCTCATCTGAATTAGATAATGTGTTACTACAAGCTGGTCCATTATACAAAGAATTTGCTAGTAAGAATCCTAAATGGAAAATCATAGACTATACGGATCGTTTCCATGAATTGATTGCAGGTGCTACTGTCGTAGTAACGCATTTCGGAGAAACAGCTGTAGACGCTGCACTGGTTTATGGCAAGCCAACAGTTATTTCTGTAAATCCTGAATGGAAAAAAACTGTTGGACTGCAAGATGCGGAGATTCTTGCAAAAAAGGTAAATGGCGTATTATTGAGTGAATTCTCTCCTAAAGCACTAATTAATGCTATAAATCAAGCCAAAAATCTTACACCGCCAACCGTTTCAAACGGAGCAGAAGTGTTGAGTAATAGAATAATTGAGATAGCAGAAGAGATGTAGCTTTATTATGGTTTTGGGTAATTCGATAGCAATATACGAGTACTTTACATGTGAAGAATTATGGCACTAAAAATATTGCATGTTAATGATGTTGGGTTAAACGATCCACGGATTGTTAATTCTGCATTGTCGGCAAAGAAGCAGGGACATCATGTATACTTTTGTGGTGGAAAAATTTTTTCATATTTAACTAGTCCTATATTTGAAAAAACATTCAATATTAACTGGGTACATAAAAAATGGTTAATAGTGAAATGGCGAAGTATACGGAAACAATTTGTAAAAGTGTTAGAAGAAATTAACCCAGACATAATTCATGCTCATGACATTTTTGCTGCTAAAATGGTATCAGAATTCGGTTACCCATTTGTATTGGATGATCATGAATTTTATTCACTTGAGTTTAAAGCTTCAATGAATGCTTATGGTGATGGTTTGGGTAGAAATATTGAATTCAAATTAGCATCATGGCTAACTGCACGATGGGAAAAATTTGTTGCGGAAAAAGCGCCTGTAATAACGGTGTCCCAGCAAATAGCAAATGAGTACAGAAAGATAACAAACAAAGTCTCTGTAGTTCCGAATTTCCCATTAGAAGATGCGAAGATGAATCCTATGGCATTTAATTATGCAAACTCGACTAACCTAACTTCTGTTTACATAGGTAATGATACCGAAGAGAAACCACATCAATTTCGTAACATAGTGGGTCTGTATGATGTATTTCGCAACCATGACGTTGGGAAACTAGTAAGGATAGGTGTTGCATATCCAAAGGAAGAAAAAATAGAATCCATAGGATTCGTACCATTGCATGAAGCATATCAAACGATGTACAGCTGCCATGTAGGATTAATACCGTGGAAACCCCACTGGTTCCACAAGTATTGTAATCCTAATAAAGCGTATGAATATGCACATTGTGGGCTTTACGTGATGACTACAGAGAATTTGGAAGAAATTATCAGCACATTTGGAGAACATTGTGACACGTTTAAAGACTATGATGAATTGGTTGAGAAGCTTTCTTACTTTAAACATAATCCAGAAGTACTTAACAAGGTCAGGGAAAGAACATTGGATTTTGCTAAAAAGAATCTCGTATGGGAGAGACATGAGCATAAGATATTGGAAGCTTACAAGTCTTGTTAGCCAAAAATGTGGGATTTCAATTTTGCTATTGCTTATATTATTGTAAATCGTGAACGTAACGGCCATGATAGTATTTTCCTTAGGAACCAGACCGTCAATAATAAAGATGGCCACAGTAATTCTTGAGGCCCGTCAGAGAAAGAATCTGGAATATTCTATAGTACATACTGGACAGCATTATGACTGGGAGATGAGTAAATCGTTCTTTGAAGAACTTGACTTACCTGAACCAGATTATTTACTGGGCGTAAAATCTGGTAGCCATGGTATACAAACGTCTAAAGTGATAGCTAGGTTTGAGAAGGTGCTTAGTAAGGAAAAACCGTTGATAGTAGTTGTTGATGGTGACACTAACTCTGCAATGGGTTCTTGCATTGCAGCATCGAAGCTAAAGATACCAATTGGCCACATAGAAGCAGGATGTAGATCTTTTGATAAATCCATGCCTGAAGAGATTAACAGGATAGTGATAGCAGACTTGGCCAATATTCACTTTGCGCCAACCAAGAATTGCGTGAGTAACTTGTTACGTGAAGGTATACACAAAAAGGAGGTATTTCTTACAGGCCATCCTCTCGTGGATCTTTTGTATGGTATGAGAAATAAAATTGATAATGCGTCTATACTAAAGAAAAATAATCTCAAACATAGAGAATTCTACTGTGTTACGCTCCATAGGGATTTTAATACTGATAACAAAGCTAGGCTTAAGGAGATTCTGAAAGCCTTAGCAGAAATATCGAAGTATAGACTAGTAGTATTTCCGATTCACCCCAGAACTAAGAAGATGATCAGAAGTTTTGGATTAGAAAACTTTCTTGCAAATATAATGACTATGAAACCTATTGGCTATCTCGAAATGCTAAGTTTGATAAAAAATGCGCGTGTTGTATTAACTGACTCTGGGGGTATTCAACAAGAATGCCCTCTGTTAGGAACTCCTTGTATTACATTGCGTGAAAATACTGAATGGATAGAAACCCTGTCAGATAATATGAACCAGTTGGTAGGTGCGTCTCATAGAAAGATAGTAAATACAACATTGAAACTGGATAAGAAATATGATTTACTACTAGCAAGATTACGCAAGCATAAAAATCTCTTTGGCAATGTAGGAGCCTCTGAACGTATAGTCAATATAATTGCTAATTTCGTAAAGAATTGAGACGACCATCTAGTTACGGTAAAACTCATTAAGCAGAAAGCTTGACGAGTTACAAAATAGATTGAATGATCATGAGCGAATCGCCTAATACTGATGCCATAATTAACATGCTTACTTTACGATATAATCCTCTCAACAAACCATTAATACCAAAATTATCTTGGCCAGATTTTGTACCTAAAAAAACAGATGAACCTGTCAATAAAGCAGAATTACTAATTAAGAAACATACTGAAGACTCTGTTAGAAAAGGTAAATTCAAAAAAATCGTTATAGCCTTGAGCAGTGGCATTGATTCTGTGTTAATACTAGTAATGCTTCGTGAAGTTTTTCCAGAGATAGATATCCAATGTGTAAGTGCGAGTTTCAATGATTCTCTTGACGAGACCGGCCAAGCAGCAGAAATTGCTAGACAGTGCAATGCAGATTACAAGAGCATACAGATAGAAAATCCACTACGTGATCTACCGATGCTAGTAAATATGATTAATGAACCTAGATGGAATCTCTATTGGTATTATGTGGTTAAGGAAGCAAGTTCGTTAAGCAATGTTATATTCACTGGCGATGGTGGCGATGAACTTTTTGGTGGTTACACGTTTAGGTACAAGAAATTCCTTGATTCTATTGCAAGCAACAATTCATGGAAGGATAGAGTTTGGGTTTACTTGAATTGCCATGAAAGAGATTGGGTTCCCGACCAAGAACGCCTGTTTGGAGTGAAGGTGAAATTTAGCTGGTCATACATAATCAATATACTAGAACCTTACTTCAACAACGAGCTGGGGCCGCTTAATCAAGTATTTCTAGCCGATTTTAATGGGAAGCTACTCTACGACTGGATCCCAACTAATACAAAAATGTATGAGCATTTCAAGATTCATTGTATAACCCCCTTCCTATCAAAAGAAATAATCAGTTTTGCTACACATCTACCACACGAACTAAAGTATGAACAAGAAAGCGCTACGGGGAAGGTAATTCTGAGAAAGATGCTACAGACACGGAAGATTTATCATAAGATTACGAAGGATAAGATAGGATTTGGTTTAGATGCGAGCCGTCTTTGGGACATATATGGTCGGGAAATTGCTGAAGAACTTTTGTATGACGCTAGAATAGTTAAAGATGGTTTGATAAATCATGAGTGGATAAAATTAGCATTGTTAAAGCTGAAGGAAACTAAAGATGTAAGGTATATCAACAAAATGTTAGGCTTGATTGCCTTGGAAACATGGTACAGACTTTCCGTTACAAGGGAAATGAATGAAAATACAAAATTATAGATCCCGTTGATTGTGGGAATTAACTAAATCGTACCCATTTAGCCTTTTGAACTTGAACTCTTGGAGATGCAAAGTAAGTGTGCTACATTAAATACTTCCACGCATGCTGTGCACACTTTAAAATCATGTCTATAGTAATTGACAAGGGTTCTTTAATTGACAACTGTGCAAGTTAGGATTGGAGCCATTCGAGCGTGCACACTTTCCATAACACACTTGATTTTTGATGTTTTTCAAATTTTTCCTTGAACCTATTTTGACTTGCATAGCT
>CAYJTD010000031.1:0-9348 GCA_964372525.1 uncultured Nitrosopumilales archaeon
GTTGATTCTACAAACAACGCTTGCGAGAGAGTATTGAGGGAACCTGTCATTCATAGGAAGGTGAGAGGGTTGTTGAGGAATGGTAAGGGCATGAAGATATTTGGTAACATAATGACTGCATTCATGACATGGAAGTTAAGAGGATTGAATCCATTAGAAGAGATCAGGAAATACCTATGAGCGAGCTAAATACGTACAATTTTTCTTCTGTTATGTATGGTAGAACTATTACAGTCCCAATCATCCAAACCCGCTCACCATGATAATTGCAGACAGCAGGTTTTGTAAATGTGTGACTCCAAGTCTGATTTGGCCATATTAAAGGTGGATCAAAATAACATTCAGGAATATTAGTTACTATAGTATGCCTAGCCAAATCTTCGTTCAACCATACTACAGTATTGTTTACTCCTAGTATCACTTTGATAAATTTAGGACTGAAGTTCTCCTGCTGCTCTGGGTTTGAAGAATCTTCCAGTATTCTCACCAATGGAAATACTGAAACAGTTACTACTCTCATCGGTTCAAGCACGGTTGGCTTTTCTAGGTCACTCCATACCAAAACGGTTATCGTGTAATCTTCTGCCCTTTCTGGTCTCCATGGTACAGAAGTTGTAACAGTTTCGTTCTGTCTAACTATGCCGCTAGTCCATGATAACAGTTCAGTGAATCCATTGCGGTCTGTAACTAGAACTATATACGCAAAAGACCTTTCTGACTCGCCTCTAGTTCCAATGTCAAATTGAATATTTAGTTGCTGTCCTGGGAAAATTTCAGTAACAGCGTTACCAGAAGAATCTACAAGTTCAGGCATAGCGGGCAATTCGCAAGGCTTGGGATTATTTGGATCAATTATGCATCTTGCAAATGTTTGTTGAAAAGGAAAGAATGATGTGACCATGAACACTGCAAAAAGCAATGCAACGAGGCGAATCATAGTATTGCTCAGTTTTAGTATGGTACCTGAACATATATCGATTTAGCTTTATTCTCATATGAAGATGAGATCTATGGGTATAAGCACGAGCTGGAGTGCTGGAATATCAGAAATTGGTTCTCTCGTATGATTAGAAATCATTATGGAGAATACAGAATAAACAAATATAGCGAAAATGTAGAACTATAGTTGTTGCGCACGGCATATCTGTTGCTTTGCATGTTTGTATTAGTGACCCTGCTGAATAACTTCGCATACGGTCATGAAATTCAAACTTTTAAATCAAGAGAATTGAGAGTGGACGATGAAACTTTTTCAGCCGATAAAATAGTTGTTGGCGAGGTTATAAACATTAAAGGAAAATTAGTGAGCCTTGACGATATATCGTTACTAATCACTCCTTCAGTCTTTGACGGAATGATATATAATTTGGAACCAAACTGGGAGATTCTTGAGGTTAATCCTGCCAAATCGTTTAACTTGCAGCCTAGTGAAGTAAAGGAATTCGAGATAAAGGCAAGAGCTCTTAAGCCTGGTGTTTATCACTTGCATTCGGAGTTTCTGGTTTATCGCGAATATAGCATCGATGGACCAGGTAATACAATAGTTGTATTTCCAGAACATATAACATCATATGAACTCAATATCGATGGTGAAAAATTCAATATCACTTACATCTTGGATGAGCCTTATCATTTGGATAAGATTTGGCTTGATAAAGAACAGAAATCATTGTTTTTGAGTGTCTCCAGCGAAGAACTTACAGGAATTAAGAGGTTAAGCATATGGATACCAACTAAACTGATACAGAATGTAATTTCGGAAGAGGGAAATAACGTACAACCATTGCAACTTATGATCAATGGAAAGGATGCTCAATATGCAGAGGCTAGTCTTCTTACCGAAGAGTTTGGACGTTACACTTTAGAGCTACCTCCGTTTAGTAAGGAAGTATCCATTCAATTGAGTGGAACTCGAGCGATTCCAGAATTTCCTATCTCCTTAATTACATTGGCAACATCACTTACTGGGTTTGTTATTGCAAGATATGTTTTTAGGTGGTTCAATTGAATCCTAGATTAATAGTCACTGTTTCTGCTATCATCATCCTTACAGTTTATACAAATACTGTATTTGCTGAGAAATCGGTGTATAAGTTCACAATAAATAACAAGGAATATGAAATAGCGTATGAAATCACAAACGCAGAGATGAAGAATGTCACACTAGATCCTGCCTTAACACTAATACTCAAGATTGAAACCAATCCACAGAAAGATGGTTTCCTAAGGATTGGTTTTCCTGAGGAATTCTTCGCTGATCTTATCGGCCCTTTATGTGCAGAAGATGAAAAAATTATATTGATAGATGGAGAAGAGCATGACTATAAAAAAAGTAAGCAAGGAAATGTTATTACTTATGAATTTGATATTCCAGCAAAATCAGAAACAATCGAGATAATAGGTACTACTGTGATAGGAACTGGTGCAAATAACAGAATACTTGGACTGCCAGAATCAATCAACATTGAAGCAGGAGAAGAACTAAACATATCAGGCATATTTACAGGTTATTGTGGAAAACCCATAAAGGATGAGAGTCTATTAGAAAAAGCAAGTTTCAAAGTTAGTACAAACATTCCATTAGTTCAAACACAGGTAGTAAAACCAGATAAGGATGCCATGATAAAGGTAAATTTCACTGTTCCAAATGATACCAAACCCGGTTCGTATGAAATTCTAGTAATGAATGCTATAGAGGGTTTACTGCCAGTGTATGAAAAAATACCAGTAGTAATTACTGAATCATTGAAGTCACAAGATAGTTTGAATGACCTAAAACTGCTGAATAACGCACCGTTGATACGCTTTGATGAGAAGACTAACGAACTGCTGGAAATTTGTTGTGTTTCTCTAGCTATTAATCCTGATGGAAGCATGATTGCTTACAATACACATCTCTATAACGATATAGGTACGATAGAGTATGACAGAGTCTGGCTTTATGATATAAACAATAAAACTTCCATAGAGGTTGATATTAACCGTATAAGAGGACTTGGCTTCTTGAGTTTTAGTCCAGACGGAACTAAGTTACTAGTTCTTGGTTGTGATTTCGAACATGTAATTAATGTTAAAGGTATACACGTAATTGCTTTATCCAATGCATTAGGATTACCATGTAGTGAATTAACCAATGTAAGGAGTGCTGACTGGTTGCCCGATGGTTCATTTGTCATCGCAAGGAATATTGACAATAAGACTAGTCGCTTCAACATATCTTTATTTGAAAGAGACGGAACGGAAAAAGTGTTATACTCATCAAACGATCCCCTTGCGTTCCTTCGCTCAGTTAGAACAAGCCCAGATGGAGCGAAGACAGCATTCGATTGGCATAAAGTTCCAAGGGAGAATTATGTTGTTTATGAGATTTTTGTTCTGGATCTGGAGAGTGGTAATGTAGAGAAGGTTGTAGAAAACGGATTACAGCCTCGCTGGAGCCATGATGGTAAATTTCTAATCTATAAAGAAGTTCCTCAGGAATCCATCGATCAAGAATTCACCAAGAATAACCCGTTGGGCATAATAAAGATGGTAGACATCGTTAGCAAGGAAACAGTAACTCTAGTAAGGCCTGATAATGGGATGGGATTCTATGATCTGGTTCTTTCTCCTGACGGTAGAAAGATAATCTACTCTCTTTACAAAAATGTTTACGAAGATGGGATAAGAAAAGAGGTATCAGTAGGCATATACAGTGCGGAGTTTAACAAGCGAATTCCAGAATTTCCAGTTAATTTGATGCTCATATCAGCAACTGGATTGATAGGAGCGTTAATTGCACTAAGATTCAAACGTAATATAGTTCTGCGATAAGATATTATCTAACATCTGCAAATTATGAATAAATGTCATATACTGCTAAAGAAAAAGCTGCGTACCTATCAGTTGTTGCAGGCACTGCTATAGCAATAGTTCTAGCTGGTATAAGTTACAACAGTGTTGCTAACGAGGTATTAACACTTAATATCGACGGTAGCACTTATCATGCCATCAAAACACCATCGTCGCCTCATCAGATGGTGCAACTTGACGGATACCATTTTAAGTTAATTTCAAAGGAAGATGGCTTTGGATGCGAGGGTCTCACCATACAAGTGATCAAACCTCTAGGTCAGAGTGAAGAGTTTAAAACTTGTGGGGCTCAAGGAGTTAACGATCCAGATAGGACTTATTTAATCAGATATGAAAAGGACAGCTTCGGTTATGCATACAACCAGATAGAGGGAGAGGGATACTTTGTGGTAAAGGTGTCTCATCAGGCATTATCTAATAAAGAAATTGACATACAGCTTGACGCATCAGAATCACAGTATGCTGATGTACCGATTCCCAGACTAAATGCACCTCTAGAAATACTTCAAGTGCAAAGCTATGGTGAAAGTGCTGTTCCACCAGCTAAAGTATACGCACTGGAAATAGATAATAAGATTTTTACAATTCTGTATCAGGTAACAGATACCAGAGCTGACATAAGGAGTATAAAAACAAATTATGCATTAAAGAGTTTGTTTTTAACTCTGGAACGTAACGATGCTAAAAGTGGTACGATAGAAATAGTGTTGCCTAAAGAGCTGATAGATGTTAAAGATGACAATATGTTCAAAGTGCTGGTCGATGGCATTGAAGTGCAATATGTTGAGGAACAAAGAAGCAGGTATGATATAACGCTAAGCGTACCCTTGCAAGAACGCACTACAACGATAGAAATCGTGGGAGAAAGAATATTCACTGTATTGACAGAACAAACTCTTCACATGCTAGAAGTTTTAGATTCAAAATTGCTTATAGTGTTTGAAGAAGGAATTCAGAATTGCTGTCACTCGCTTGATATAAGTCCTGACGGCAGCATGCTTGCTTACAGTACATCCACTCGTGATAATAAAACTCAAGAATCAACTTCAAAACTTTGGCTTTATGACATACGGAGCAACAGCACCACGCAACTTTTCGTTAGCCAATCAGTGTCTATTCAAGATATAAACTTCAGCCCCTATGGCAACGAACTCATGTTTTTAACCAGTGAATGCAATGGCACATGTATTCTATCCTTGCCTGACCAGAAACTAAGCACAATTAGTATAGAAGGAGTTGAAAATGCTGATTGGATGCCTGATGGATCTTTAGTTGTGCTGAGACATGATGAGGCTGAATACAGGATATCACTTTATGACAGAAATGGAAATGAGAAATTAATTTACATACAGGAACCTTATGCAATATTATTTTCTCTCAAAGCAAGCCCAGATGGAAGGTATGTAGCATTCACAGTTGATAAACCAATAAGCGTACTTGAAATTTATGTATTGGAAATAGAAAGCGGTCAGGCAAGAAAAGTTGTTGGAAATGAATTTAGGCCGCTTAAGGCTCGATGGAGTTCAGATGATAGGTATCTGATTTACGTGCAAAATTTGCTACCAAGGCCTCCAGATCATAACTTCCAGAAGAGCAATCCTCTATCTCTCATAAACATAGTTAATGTTAGCAATAATCAGACTAACACAATCATAAGGTCTCCTATTGCAATGGCAGTATATGATCTTGTTATTTCTCCTGACGGTCAGAAAATAATCTATGCTCTTGACGGTTTATCCTCTTTCCCCTATGTTCCTCCAACACAGCAGCCAGGAATATATGTTGCAGAATCAAGTCACGTAATACCAGAATTTCCAATTAATTTGATGGCAGTAACAGCAATTGGATTGATGGGAGTATTAATTGCAATAAGATTGAAGGGTAAAGGTAGTGTAGATTAACATAATTCATGTCATTACAACTAGTGATGTCATCTTCTAAGTAATTTCTGAAAAATCTCGATAGAAGTAGGTTTTGAAACCAGACAGACCTATCATTCTAGCTCGCTAAAGTCTCCATCCATCGAAGTAATTGCCCCAATAAATTCTACAAAAGTTACGTAGCGATTTATCTGGAGCATAGCATCAACCTCTGGTATTTGGAGAATTACAGGGCATGATAGCGTCCACACAGCAAATAGGATGCTAGTACTACCCCTATTGCAATTAGAGCTACAAGCCAGATTGCCATACAATCTTCTACCCGAGGTATGAACTAATAAGTTTGAGACACACATACCATCTTGTTGAAGAGATCCATTCTTTACGTTTGGATTGCAATATGTGGATTGATCTTTCTCAGCATAGGCATGCCATTCATGGTTTTTCTGTACTTCAGTGATGTGAGTATAGGAATTAGCAAATGGGGAGCACGGCCAGACATAGCTATTCACGTGATTAAGGAAAGTGACATCTCTAATTTTCCGCAGGTTCAGGACGGACTAGAGATTGAAGGTAATAGAGTTTGTCTTGGATTTGCTCCATGTGCTAATACTGTGGTTTCCATGAAAGTATATGAAGCCTATGCACTTGCTGATATATTAGAACTAACTAAGAGTCAATCTAATTATTCTGGTGTGGTTGAATTCAAAGGCAACTATTATACAATTTATATGGATATATCTCAGTTGACTAGTTATCTATCATACAGCTTAGTGGGTTCAGTTGTTGGTATGATTGCTATCGCCATTGCATGGGTAAGATTTGGGCAGACCGAAAAAGCTGTTACAGTGCACAATTGGCAGGCAATTTGGTTAATAATAGGATTTTTCATAGGAATATTTTTGCTATTGATAGTGATGTTTCCTTTTATACCCTAAAGGATGGTTAATCACATACTAAAATTTGTATGTGTTTAGGTGAAACGCGATTTTACGCACGAATTTTGACAACAAGCCTCAAATTTCACGAAGGACCTAAACACTTACTAAAATTTTAGTACCTCTTTTGTTACTGCTTTCCATCGCCGATGGAAACTGGTATTATCAATCAACGCCGCTGAACGCTGGCATAGTTTAATCAGAGCATGCAGGCAAGAAACCCTGCCATACCAAATAATTTTGCAGGCCGCGAAAAACGGAAGAAAGTATTTAAAGTTCGGCAGGGGTACTTTTATCGTGCCGCAGCAAAAGCTAACTGAAGAGCAAATCACGTTCGCATTGATGAATGTGAAGGACCCAGAAATAGACTGTAACATCGTGGATCTGGGCCTGGTGTACGGCATTTCCGTTAATGACAAAAACGACGTGGAGCTCAGGATAACACTGACAAGCTTGGGCTGTCCATTAAGCGAAACCCTGGTGAGGGACGTCAAGAAAAATCTTGGCGAGATGGCGGGGATCGGGAATATCGACGTCAAGATCGTGTGGGAGCCCCCCTGGACCACCGAACGCATGACAGAGGCAGGTAAGAAGAAGCTCGACCTGCTCAGAAGCAGCGAGGCCCTTAGATTTGCAATCGATTATGAAAAAACAAAGATAATCAAGCAGGGAACTCACGTGCAGCTGAAGGACGGTTCTTTGGAACTGCTTAACCCGGAGAATAGAAACTACGGCGTAAACGAGGCGCTCTTTGATTTGTGGTCGATGTGTGACGGTACAAAGACGGTGAATGAGCTGATAGACGCCTTTACACAAAAGTTGAATATGCAAAGGGTGGATATGGAAAGAGAGATCGTGACCATGCTACAGCAACTGCTGGCGGTGGGGCTAATCAGGACAGAGACTCCGCCCCCGCCAACCGAACCAGAGCCGGCCCAGTCATCCTAGGTGATCAGGCATCGAGTACGAGGCCCTGAGTTTTGTAGATACCATAGATACTGGCAAGCACGTCGTGCTCTTCTACGAAAAGCTCGACTACGGGCTGATGGTCGAGTTCCAGTTTATCAAGAACGGGCTGCTGAAGGGAGAACACTGCATCTACGGAACACACGGCGATGCCAAGTTTATCGAGGATCAGATGGCATACAGCGGCATCAATGTTGAATTCTTTAAGCAACGAAACCTGCTGCACGTATATCATATTCCGAACGCGATGGACCATCCGGAGGGGCCATTAAAGAATGCCGAGGCGATTACGAACAAAATACTGGCCGACTCGAAACCGCCCTTCAGGGTGGTGTCGACATTCATTCCCGAGATAAATACGGCCGAGGAAATGACGGCCGCGGTGGATATCGAACATAACCGCCACGCATCATTCGGCAAGCTTCAATGCTCCTGGCTCTGCCCCTATTATCTTGAGGACATAGAAGCCAGCATCAGGGAGGAATTCATGGACCGAATCCTGCGGAACCACCACAACGTAATTTCTGCAAGCAGGACTGGGCGCGCCATAGCCCTCGATATACCATCGGTTCGTTAGGCAGCTCCAGAACGATCGCGGCAGGATCACTTTTCCATCTAGAAATCGTTATATGCATAAACTAATAATAGCTTGCATGATTTTTTACATGCCGGCAACCGGTGTTGATCAGGATGGAAGACAGGGTTCAGGTTAACTCCAAATCAGAACTGCTGGGCGAACTGACTGATAACCTAGTTCCTTTTGACGCTGCCCGGTTCATTTCATTTAACGGCGTTTATGTCTATCCCGAACCTCTCCAGTGCACCAAGCAAATCATATACCAGGGAGACGAGTACGTGGAATTTGATACCGGGGTTATACTCCACCTCAATCTTCCTGAACAGCTTTACCTGTATCAAAGAATCGCAGATAAGTATGGAATAAAGGCAAGGCATGGAACTATGAAGGAGGCCCTTGCGGCAGCATACTCCGACGGCACTAAGGAATACAAGGAAAAAGTCCTTCGCTATTGGCTATACAACGGCGAGGTGATCAGGAAATTTGATAAAAACTTCGACGTCAGCAGGGCCGTAAGCATGGAATACAGGGAGGTGAAATCCGTGGATATAATGTGCGAAAGGGAGGGCAGGCTGCTCGAAACTGAAGGCGTATTGGTGGGTCAGGTTCCAGTTATTAAATTAGGGCCGACCCTGCAGACCGAAGTGCCGACCATTTCCGGGTTTTACAGCGAATTCACCGGGGCAATCCCGGTCGACAAAGATTTGGGGGGCAGAAATGAACGAAGCAGAGGAGCCTTTGGGCGCATCTATTTTGACAAAACCGGTCTGTCCGCCGTGGGATCATTCTGGGACCCCGGTGTCGGCACGTTCGCAACGTACGCGTACGAGCCAATGCGCGGTATCCGCGACGTTGCGGTAGGTCTATGGACCGACGAAAATCCTACAAAATAAATTTGTAGAAAAAATTTCTAGATGCCTTTAGCCGGCCGAAGCAAACTTCTGGATTCGGTGGTTGGACGTATCTGCGACATAGATGTTACCTGCGCCATCCAGCGCTATGCCGGCCGGTCCCTTGAATTCGCCATCCCGATAGCCCGGAGCGCCGATCTTCATCAGAAAGTTGCCAGTAGCGTCGAATTTCTGGATTCGGTGGTTGGACGTATCTGCGACATAGATGTTACCTGCGCCATCCA
>CAYJTD010000031.1:9448-12809 GCA_964372525.1 uncultured Nitrosopumilales archaeon
GCGCTATGCCGCTCGGCCCATACAATTGACCGTCCTTGGTACCAAATTTTCCGATCTTCATCAGAAAGTTGCCAGTAGCGTCGAATTTCTGGACGCACTCTGCTTCTCTGTCAGCGACATAAATGTTGCCAGCGCCATCTACCACGATGGCAGCCGGTGCGATAAACTGTCCCTCACGAGGACCCAAAGCACCAATCTTCATCAAGAAGTTGCCAGCCGGATCGAATTTTTGTACGCGGTGGTTGGACGTATCTGCGACATAGATGTTGCCATCTTTGTCCACAGCTACACCGCTTGGATTGTTGAAGTGGCCATCTCCATGCCCAACGCCACCAATCTTCATCAGGAACTTGCCACTCGGGTCAAACTTCTGGATTCGGTGGTTGTATGTGTCAGCCACATAGATGTTGCCATCTTTGTCCACAGCTACACCGCTTGGATTGTTGAACTGGCCATCTCCATGCCCGGGGATGCCAAATTTCATCAGGAATTTGCCTGACAGATCGAGCTTTTGGATGCGATTGCTCTGTGTATCTGCAACATGGATGTTGCCAGTGGTGTCAAGCGCTATGCCTGTTGGCGAGGTGAACTCGCCGTCGTTGGTGCCAAATGTACCGAGCTTGAACAAGAACTTGCCTGATGGATCAAACTTCTGTACACGATGATTCTTTGGATCAGCAACATAGGTGTTGTCGGCGGTATCTAGCGCTACACCGGTCGGCCCGTTGAATTCGCCATCCCGATAGCCCGGAGCGCCGATCTTCATTAGAAAGTTGCCGGTCGCATTGAACTTTTGGATGCAGCGATTGTTCGTATCGGCAACATAGATGTTACCTGCGCTGTCGACGGCCACGCCGCTTGGACCGCTGAACTGCCCGTCTCCGAGTCCAGGAGTACCAAACTTGAGCAGGAAATTTCCAGTCGGATTGAATTTTTGGATGCGATTGTTGTTTGTATCAGCCACGCAGATGTTACCCAAGTTGTCTATGGCGATATCAAGCGGGCCGCTGAACTCGCCGTCGTTGGTGCCAAATGTACCGAGCTTGAACAAGAACTTGCCTGATGGATCAAACTTCTGTACACGATGGTTGTATGTGTCAGCCACATAGATGTTGCCATCTTTGTCCACAGCTACACCGCTTGGATTGTTGAAGTGGCCATCTCCATGCCCAACGCCACCAATCTTCATCAGGAACTTGCCACTCGGGTCAAACTTCTGGATTCGGTGGTTCTTTGTATCAGTGATATAGATGTTACCAGCGGCGTCAATGGCTATGCCCAGCGGAGTATTAAACTGACCCTCCTCCTTGCCAACAGTCCCTATGCGCCAGATCTCACGCCCACTGGAATCTAACTTGACAACCTGATGAATGCGTGATTGAACAGCACAGATATTTCCGTTGCCATCGACCGCAACACGGCCAGCCGTAGTTAAAACAGGCTTTCCCAAAGGGATGCTAAACAAGAATCCAGGTTTCATGACTTTTGCATCTTGCATGATCATACCCCGCACTTGTACCTAAATTAATTTTTGGTAAAGGTTTTATATGAACACGAAAACGTCGCGGCAGAACCGCTGACCGGGTTTGCAGCGCTAATCTTCATGATATCAGGCTGGTTCTCCGACCGAGATCGTCTTTGACCTTATGAAATCATAGAACTGGGGGTTCATTGTCAACTCATCTTCCAGTCTTGCCTGCTCGGCACCCTTGAAGTCAAAGACAAAAAACCTTGGCGAAGAACCCGTTTCTAACCTGACAATCCAGTACGGGGCATAGAATCTAAAGCACTTATGAAGTCCCTTGAACTCTTTTACGCGGTTAAGGTTGCCCTGAAAGTTTGCTTCAAACCTGCTCACATCCGTCCCCTGCCAGCCTGCAACCTTGTGAGGTTCCTGCTGGGCTCTTTGATACTGCCAGAAATGCAGCAGCTTGTTGAAATACCCAACAACGGCGGTCGCATCATCGTACCCGATATACAGAAATTTGCCGTTTTCCGTCTCGGTAATACGATTCTTGGTGACGTATTCTATCAGCTCCCGGTTCGGACCCCTCCGCAGAAATTCGAAGCCAGTCACCTCGTCCATATATTCAGAGGCAGACGCGTCCAACCCTGCCGGCGGTTTTCCCGGGATCTGGAGCTGCAGCAGATCGAGCACTATGGTATGCATGCTGGGAATCAGTTCTAACTTTGTAGCCGCGCCCAGCTTTTCTTCCACAATCTCGTACTCAGCAAATACATGGGGCGTGTATAGCTGTTCGGCGCGCTTCGCGATCTCTTCCTTTCTCTCTAGAAAATCGCTGCCTCCGCCCATCCTCTTCCCTACAAGATCAGCTATGCTTGTCCCATCGACCTCGGACTGCACAACTTTCACTAAGGGCAAGTTTTATTGCTTACTCGCCGGACTAATGTAAAAGTTTCGTCATCTAAGCTTTGGTTCTCAGCGCGTGCCACCACTTCGGGACGCGGATGCCTTTTTGCACATCGATGTGGTCGTAAGGCTTTATGTCCAGAACCGGGGTGCCGTCCAGCGCGTCCAGGGCCTGCACCCTGAGCGAGTTCTTGCGCCTTCCCAGCAGCTTCACCACGGCCAGGCCGATGCGATTGGGATGACTCCTGCTCCTTGTTGCGAAAACCCCCACCTTCGCCAAATCTGTCCTTCCTCTGGGGTGAACCTTGAGCGTCCTGGTCTCGCGTGGTGGCACCTTATGCATGTAGAAGATAACAAACAGGTGCGAATAGGATTCGATGCCGTCGAGGGCTTTCGCATACGGGGCGTCTATGACCACCTCGGAGACTATGCTGCCCCGCCTCGCTTTGATCTCATCTTCGGTGAAGCTGCATCTGACCCTGCCTATCGGTCTGAGGCGAACCGACCTGAACCCGGAACGCCCGAGTCCCGACCGCGACTTGGATTTGCGAGGCATGGCTGTTCAATGACTCATCAGGTTCTCAATTCATAAACCTTTATTCAGGATCCACCAGTGTCTGCTAAATCGATGAACGCATCAGATCACCAGCACGCATTGCCAATTGCTGTCGATCGCCGGCCATAAAGCATAAAAATACCGGACAGCGAAAGTGCTTATGCAAGATTTTCCAGCAGCATTCAAGCGCATGGAGCTGAAGTTATGAAGTCTGAAGATAAAGATACTGGCGAAAAAAAGTCTGAAGACAAAGTCTTCACGTTAGAAGAAAAGGAGGAGATGGACATAGGCGAGCTGGAGGGCATGCTTGACAGGGAGCTTCAGGACGCGATGCCGGAGACCGCTGCCGTGGACTTTGACATAGAGGAATGGATTAACGCCAAGCCTTTATCGCTTGAAGCGCTAAACGGTAAAGTGGTTATGCTTTTTTTCTG
>CAYJTD010000032.1:0-6777 GCA_964372525.1 uncultured Nitrosopumilales archaeon
CATGTGTATGCTACTAAACAATGCTGGGATGCTGTTGGCAACAAATTCCCCGATCTAAAATCAGTGCAATATACGCCAGTTGAAGCTGGGAAAACGTTTGAAATAGATGACGTAAAGATCACGCCTGTGGCGGTGCAGCATTCAAACGATGTGTTGGGTTCAGTTGCCTATGCGGTAGAAGTTGAAGGTAAGAAGATCATATTTGCTTGGGATGTTTTATCATTCGCGAACAACAACGATCCCGTATTGAGAGGTGCTGATCTTCTTTTCATAGATACCTTCACATACAATCCTCATAAAGAAACTGGACATCTTAGCGTTCTAGAGGCTTATGATCGTATAAAAGTCTGGAACCCAAAGGAATCTTACTTCATAAATTATAGCGGGTATCAGGATTTCAAGAATCAGGAAAATCCCTATGCAAGGGTTCCAAAACGACCAATGACAAGCGATGAATTGGCTTCGCAAGTTATGACTGATGTAGAGGCATGGGGTACTGGATGGACTGAAAGGGTAAAGGTAGCGACTCATGGCATGATCTGGCACAGCACCAAACAACTTGATGTTATGTCACCACAATTTACAGAGGATGCGGTTAAGATGTTCACTGAACGTAACTATCTCTTCATTATAAAGAAGGGTAAGAAAGTGCTGGAAGTAACTGCAGAGACTGACATCGCGAACCTTGGTTACGAGTTCATCAAGTTCAATGTGGAATCGGAGGGCAGAAAGCTCACAGGTGCAACGAAGGGCGGCTTTCTTGCTAAACCAGTACAGATGCTTCTCGAAATAAATGATTCATCAGATCCAGCAGTAATTAAAGTAAGCATAGGTGGTGGAACCAACATAAAGATGATTGACCAAGATGTGTCTTACCAAAAAGATATCCATTTGAAGAAGGTTGATGCAGATAAGTTAAGAGATTTTCTGATGAAACTAACGCATTAAGAGAGTATAGATCTTTTCTGCTAAAAATAAATTACATTAGCATTGAGGAACTGATAGATAATAGTGCGAGTTCTGATAGAAGTCGAAGAATGCACATTTGAAGAAGCAATGAAGAAGATAAAGAGCTAGGGGTGAGTTGTATTAGTTCGGAAACTGACAAACTGCTAAAGGCATTGTTTGATTATACCAGACGCAGAAGGGAAGAAGGTGTTTATGATTTTACGCAAATAATGGATGAATATTCTAAATGTGTTCTACCAAAATTCTTGGAAAACTCGAAGAATACTCTTGGTAAGAGGTTTAATGTGATGATAAAGGGATATGTTGCTACAGGATCCCAGATATCAAATGAAACTTGACCTATTCTAAAGTTGAATAGGATACATTTATTTAAGTACAGAAGACTAACCATATCCAGATGTGATATGTCTGCCAAAGATTACAAATGGATAAACAAGAACTATTCTACGCTTCAGACTAAATATCCAAACATGTATGTAGCAGTGAATGACGGAAAAGTAATTTCTGCAAACAGGGAATTTGGCAAAGCGTTTGAAGAGGCCAAGAAAAAGTCTAAAGATGATTTCGTAACAGATTACATTCTGTCTGGTGAGCCTGTTGTCTTTACTAACCTACGAAATTCTTGAACTTCCTTTTAACAAAGATACGGTAGAATCTGTCAGTAATGTATTTGGCGCTGATTTAGGAAAAGCCAGCATATATCCTGTTTACATCTCTTTCAAGACAAAGGATGGTTGGACTAATTTACATAGAATGATTTATGACACTGGTGCGGTAGTCTCCCTTCTGCCTTCTTCATACTATAATATTTTGGATATACGAAAATCTGCTCCAGCAAAGCTAGGCGGCGTCACACCTGAAACAGAGATGAAGGTAAGACTTGCAAGAATTAAATTCAGATTTGCGGATTTGGACGGAAATACCTCTCCTGAGCTGGAAGCATGGTTTGCAATAGCAGAACGTGACGATGTCCCGCGCATTATAGGCCTCAAAGACGTCAATGTCACTCACAAGTTAGTTGTGGATGGTAAGAGCGGTGCATTTAGTTTGGAATTTTAATTAAAAATGCAATAAGATTTGATAAACCGATTTACATGCCTGAAAGATTGAATTTCTTTAACGTTGACATTTAATCTTACACAGCAGGGATATTCATGGAAATTGAAGAGTTGAAACAAAAGTGCGAAGAATTCAGGCAAATAGAAGGTAGAGCATTAGATCTTCTTTACTTACTTGAATAAATTACATTAGCATTGAATCAACTTTTTCCAGAAATTCACTGAACTTCTGCTTTGGAATTAGTGCCCCACAGGCCTTTTCATGTCCGCCACCAGAACCGCCCAGTTCTAAGGATAGTTTGTTAACGATCCTTCCTAAATGATGTGTGGAAGAATCAGAACCACGCAATGATAAGACGTAGTTACCGTTCTTTTCCTTGTATGCTACTGCTGCCTGCACGTCCTGATAGGATGCAAGAAGCATGTTTGCAACTATGCTTGTAGACAGATCATGTGTTTGCACATGAACTATATTCCTCATTCTTTTTGCGTCCCTTTCAATAACGGCAAGATTTACGGACACTTTCTGTGCATAATTCTTCGCAGAGTCAAGAATTCCTCCTATTTCATGGGGCGTTGCTGTTACAAGCTCGTTAACCAATGAAAGCAAGAAATCCATGTTGTGCTGGTTGTCATAAATAGCGTATGAGAGTGATGTTGCCTCGAAGAAGGCGAACTGCTTGTCGTACATCCTGTATAACTTATTCGCTATAGGCCTGTTCTTCATATCATCCGTTATGGCAGCGCATACAGCCAGCAATGCAAACCTCTTCGATAATTTACCGCTAAATCTATCATAGATCTGTATTGATGTGCATTCATCTATAGTATGTATAAGAGTAATTCCATTATTTTGCAATTCGTTCTTTACTTCATCAGCAAGATCATGATGATCTATGTATGTAACATCAATACCCCTCTTTCTTAAACCATGTAGGATCTCAACGAACCTCTTCTCATTTGCTTTGCTAAGTCCCAGATCGCAAATGAATAAACTTTCAATGTCCTGCATCTTTGCAACATGTTCAAATGTAGGTATGAAATCAGTGTAATCTGCTAGAAATGGGTATCCATTGAAGATAGATTTTATCATCGTAGCAGAGACTATGCCGTCAACATCTTCTTTATGGGAAATACAAACTGTTACCATAGTCAATCTAAGCTGGTTGCAGCATATATAATATATGTAACAAAATCAAATTAAATAATTGATTGATTACTCGCGTAATTTTTTTCTCTTAAAAAATCTCTGGATGCAGGTCGTGTATGATCTCTAGTTCACGAAAGTCCTGTATTACCTGTGAAGATATCCTTTGTGCTTCTTCAGGCTCTATGCCGGTTATTTCAATCCTGTCTGGGTGATAGCGAATTATCAGTTTCCTGAATCTGGATACTATATCACGCCATGACGAATCTGGAGAAAGACCTTTTCCTTCCCACTGCAACTTTGATAGCAGGGTTTCCTTCCTCGCTGTCAGCTCTTCTACCGATAGTTGTTCCAGTGTTTTTACCTTTTCTCTTGGTCTTTCTGAACGCTTGAGTTCGAAGATAAAATGCATCTTTCCCAAGGAATGTTTGTCCTTCTCATCGATCTTTGCATCTATGTCCTCTCCTGCAAGATGTAAGCGAAGGAGATCCCAGATCTCTTCATAGTATGTCTCTTCAAGCTGCTTCCAAGTCATACTCCGTTTCTCCTTTTCCCAATGCGTGCGCAGGATATCCTTTTCTCTCGGATATAGTATTCCCAATGCAATGCGCATCATTGTCCACTGCATCTGCTTTTCCCGTCTCTCTCTTTCCCTCTTTTCCCTTTCTACAAGATCAAACGTTTCTTCTAATGAATGATCAATTATTATTTCACGAGCAGTTTCGCTTATCTCTGTAGTTGCGGTATCAAGGAAGCTCTGTTCCCTTTCCGAGACCTTACTATCCTGCAACGTATGATGGATCTCCAACCATCCTGATTTTGCCATAAAATCAAACCATGCGTTAAGATATCCGCGTAATGCAATTGCAGCTTTTCTCTGAGCTTCTTCAGTACCAGGCCAAGTGTTCTCCTCCGTGAACTGGACCAATTCATGTAGATTTGTTTCCAAAAATCCTTCAACATCAAAGATCTTCTGTACTTCTCTAGAAGCTGTTAGACCCATGCCTATGTACTGGGTAAGCAGACCAACTATGCTTATTCCAAACAGCGCCTGGAATGATGAAACTCCTTTGTCGTCGAACTGTAGAATCCTAGGATCTGCACGCCATGTTTCAAGCAATCCATGACCATAGAAAATTGTCTGTGCGCTGGGATCTGCCATTGCAGCAACATAATTTGCCTCGTCTATGAAATACAGGAAAGGATCTTTAGTTCTGGGTCCAGCAGCTATTATAGCGATTTTCTTTTTGCGAAGATCATCAAATGCTCTATAGAAATCATTTGCCCGATCCCCAAGTATAGCTTTTATGGGATCTGATTTTTTGCCAAACGAAAAGCGTTTGCGCCACTCCATTATGTGATCAAGTCCTTCCAATGCTGCATGAATTAATTCATGAAATGAAGTATTTTCCCAGCTAGACGGATCGTTAGAATGTCCCCAGACAACTGCACGCTCGTCCTTCACTATGAATTCTTTTATTTTTTCTCGCGAAAGATCGCCTTCACCCAGATACGACAGTATATTTCTCTCAGTATCAACATGAACCATAGATCATGTAAGTGATTACATGCGGTAAATAAAAGAGTTAATTTTTTAATGAATATAGGTTCAAAATTCTCGCTCCAATAACGAGAACGAGAACATACAAACAGACAACTAGTGCCCAACTTTCCATTAGTTGTAGAGATTAAACTACTATCACACTACTCTTCATGACAGATGAAAGTGGTGATGGGCTGTCTAGGTTCTGCCACACAAATATCTCTACTGTATAGTTGCCCCTCGTTGGTGGCTTCCACTCCACAGATGGTATAATCATATCATTAGGTGCTATATTCTGTGTTATCAATTCTAGAAATACTATGAAACCGTCTTTGTCCGTTACCTGTACAATGTACTCAAACTGCAACTGCTGTTCCGTGTTGTTGTGCACGGTACTTTCTATTTTATACGAATTACGAAAACTTGGAGTAGTTACTGGCTTTCCATTTTCATCCACAAGTTTGTATTCTGTCTGTGTTACTTGATTCACTCCTACAAATTCTACAACATCGCCTATGTGAACTCTGGCTTCTATTGGTAGTATTCCATTTGCATTGACAGAACCCTTCAGCGCTTCAGGCACTGTTGAATCTTCGTAAACAGCTACAACATTATCACCATATTTGACACCTACTTCGATATCTTGCGTCTTAGCAGCACTTTCAACGAATGGTATATCCTTTGTAAATATTCCAGAGTTCGGCTCTGTCTCTCTCAATTCATATGTTATTTTTGCATTGTTAATTACCAGTGTAATCTTTAGAATTTCTGGAAGGTCTGCGTCTTTGTTCATATCAGGATCTATTACTTGTATGTTCGCCTTCTCGCCTATGACATATCTGTTCTTGTTCCAGAATAGCTTGCCTTCATTATATTGAATTGGAATTTCTATTGTTGCCTGTTCAAAGCTGATCGTTAATGTATCACCAGCAGATATTCTCAATCTGCCGTCTTTAGGTCCTACTCCACTATCCCTGCCATCAGGCCCACGCAGATCTATGTATCCTGCAAACACTCCGCTGCTAATTCCTGTCTCTACCAGCTTATACTTGAGTGCAACGCTATTAGATTGTCTTGCTACATCTATGAAAATTATATCGCTCCTGAAGGTATCTGCGTTCTTATCTTTGGCAGTTATTGTTATGTGTACCCTGCCGTATGGATGATACTCTGACTTGTCTAATTCTATTTTAACAGAGCCTCTTTCTACAACTGCAGGATTCTTTGTAATAGGTTCTTGCTGTGGTTGTGACGTATCAATGCCGGAACGTATTACAGCAGTGTCACTGAACTCATTAACGTTTGATGAACTGTCGCGAGCATCAACGTAGGCAGCACGTATGTCTGACTGGAATGTCTTTACTATTTCGCCATTGGCAAGCAGAATGTTCTGAGGCATAGTTATCTGTGCTTTGAACTCATTGCTATTAGGTCCAGTCTCCTGCAGTGTTGCCTCTACAAATTTGGCAAGACATTCGTTTGGAACCGGTGTAGCGTTCTGACACTGCGTATCCGCCCGCTGCTTACCAAATTCGAAGAATAGAAATCCATCTTGTGGTATCGCATAACGTTCAACCGCATCTGGCTTTCTGTTAAGATCTGCATCCTTTATGGTAAGAATTGCAACCTGACTAAATCTGTACTGATCACGATCCCATGATACCTCGCCATCTCTGGTTTCATAAAGGAATGTAGTAGAAACCTGCCTGAAAGTTCCTGAAACAGCCAAGTCTGTATACGATAGCGCTAATCTGTTGGGAGGAATGAACCTATTTGGTATCCAGATTTTTAATGGATCTCCAGTGACGCTAATTTCACGTAGAATGCCCTGAACTGTATCATTGTGCAATACTGTCATGAAATCGCCTCTACCAGAAAACTTGTTTGAGTTTTCCCCCTGCTCCTTTATCTCAAGTCTATACACCAAATGCTCAGAAGCGTCTACACTTATTTTATCAATGGTTGCACCTTCTGCACGTATCACGCCAAGACCTCCTACGTCAAGAGCAACAAAATGTCTCAATGATGTAATATGAACCGGTGTGCCAGGTACAGAGCTA
>CAYJTD010000032.1:6787-10862 GCA_964372525.1 uncultured Nitrosopumilales archaeon
TACCATGTTGCACTAAATCATCTACACATCCCACTTTATCTGTTACTATTACTGTAACCTTCAATGAAATATTGTTAAGCAAAGCAGTATCTGCAGCATCTCCTGTAACACCATCTCCATTCCAGTCAAAATTGATGAAATCTAATACTCTGAAGCTACCTAAACCAACATTGCCAGATAATGCATCACGTTGGAAAACTGTATCGCCATCAATATCCTCTGCATCGGCTAATGAAAAATCTACAACTTGTGATACCCTTCTTACCCCACTTTGAGCTTCAAGCTCTACGAAAACTTTGGCAAACACTGCGTTTAACTGTAAAAGATTTACGTTGACCAAGTTGTAGCGTGGAAATGTTACCGTGATTTGCTCGTTGTTTGCAGCAGCTGCAAAGTTTACTGATGACTGTGGTTGCAGGTTAGAGATTGCACGAATGAACGGATCAGCTTTGTTCAGCAGTTCCTGCTTTGTCATTGTGAACGTTGTAGTAGCAGCTATATCTGATAGTTTGACATTGCTATTGATTATGAATCCTGTAGGTGGGGTCCCTGCTATGTTTTCAGTAGTAAAATCGAGAGCAAGAAGATCTGTGCTTGCGGGACTTCTGTTGTTTATACCAGCAGCCTCTGCAGAGAAATCAGCAATACCATCTTGGTTAGAATCCACCGTTTCAACTGCCGTACCGCTTGGACCAGCGTTGAACCTGACTGCCTGTATGCTATTTGCTGCAAAGTTACCGTTAGCATCTTTTGTAAGTGTGTTGAACAGACCATTATTGGTTAGAGGAAAAGGCTTCCCCACACTTACAAACGCTTTTGACTGTATACCATTATGCGTTTCACTTATCCTGCTCCTTATGTTGAGATCTTGATCTGTTATTGTAAAAGTAGCACGATCCGCAGAATCATATATCTCCTTATCAACCGTAGCAAAAGCATCATGAGTTGATATGATTGAAGCAGATGCGATTATATCAAAATAATCGAAACTGGTAGAGGAGTCTCTCTGTCCACCAAAAATGTTTGATCTGCCACCTTTTGCAGCATCTATTGATTCGAATGTGGATTTATTGGGTTCTTTTTCTATGAATGTTATCATTGGAAACTCTGTTGATGCCATAGCGCTGATCAGCCTGCCCGATTGTTCTGGAAATTCTACTACGGTGCCTCCAGTAGAACCGAACGCTGCCTTGTACTTCAAATTCTGAACGCCGGCAACTTCCATCACCTGTCTGCTATCGAACCGCAGAAGCGTAAATGCTGGCAAGATATTGATCAAGTTAAGACCGTTGCCTGCCGGATCGAAGTTTCGTATTGGTTGGTATATTACCCTAGTAGGTGTTCCAGAATTTTTATCCAGTACGAATCTTACAACATCTTCTTCAACGGGATTTATGTTCCACATAAAGTCTTTGAAAGTTGCTATTATCTCAGAATCAAGCGGGTAGGATTGTCTATCAACGTTTACCTGTATATCACCATAATGTTTGGTATATGTTAAACTTACACTTGTATTATCGAGTCTGATGTCAACTATATCTGTCTCTTGAATACTGATCAATTTGATATAAGGCCAGTCAATATCAGCCTCAGATGATGAGTTTATGTTAAGATCTGGATTTATTGCGCTTGAACCTGTGAATGGATCTGGAAGTGTTGGAAAGATATCGTTCTTCTTTACCTCAACAAATAGATCGTTGCCGACCTCTGTTATTTCTCTGACAAAGCTATCTGCGATTCCAAATGTAATGGATATGGAGCCTATTGTATTTCTGTTGTCGGCATCGTCTAGATCACTCACAAATATCCTGTTGTCTCTTACGCCGTCTGTCATTAGATCCAAAAACAACAGAAACGAATCCTTCTGTGCTATGAAGGAGTACCATCGTCCATCTGTCAGATGCACCCTCTGCGTCTGTTGACCTTTTACAACCAAGCCACTAGTGCTGGTATCAGGATTTCTGGCACCGTTATCTTCAATTATTATCTGTACTATCTGAGGTCCGAAAAAGATATTTTTTTGTCCAGGATCCTGTGCTGCAGAAACAATTAACTGTACTTGCTGGGCATCAGCGTTCTGTACAGTGTATAATGATAAAGGATTTGAAAGAAGTAAAACTATCAGAATTGATACTGTAGATCCATATTTCATTTTCTGATTCATACCATTTCTACCGTACCCCACCTTAAATTTGCAAGGTTTGCTAGCATTTAACGCATGTTACAGTTCCAGACCGAAAGATGAGGCCATTGATTCGAACTGTTCGTATGTCTTCAGGTACTCCTTGCCTTTGTCAGTTATGAGATACAGACGTTTGCCTTCCCCACTCTTTTCCTCGAGCAAGCCTGCGCTCATCAGCTCTGTGGAAAGTTTGGAGAGTCTTTTGTAGGAAAGGTTAGCCTTTCTAAGAAGAAGTGTGACATTTACACCTTCCATGCCAAAATCATTGGTTATCCTCAGCACATCTCCAACTATCTGAATTCCGTTTCTATATGGCATGACCAACTCAAATCTCACCTATACCTAGTGAATGACTTCGTTCCATCTCTTATACACAACATTATATAACTTTTAGGATATTTTAGGAATACTTAGGAACGGCTTGGAACGCTATACGCCGTTAATTAATAAATAAATACAGTGTATTTGTGCCAGAGATACTTGAGTCAAGGTGTAATATGGTTTCATGATTTTGTGGGCGTCGGATACAGATCTCAGGATCCGTACACGATGCTTCTCTTGCTATTTAAAAAGAGGAGTGATGCTTCGAAGGTTTGGCATGAGGTATTGAGATGGTGGATGGATGATGAGATCAAGATCAGGTTTGTTGAAGCCGATGACAGATATCGGTTCGTTATGTACTGCGAAACAGGCATTCTGAAGGACCTCTGGGTATTCGTAAAAACACTGAATGTATCGGATCATTATAAAAAGTTCAAAAATAGTTATAAAAGTCGTGCATTTTTGGGCCTATCTGTCTATAAACCAAAGGGTGATTCGTACAATTTGCATATATTAAAAAATACCAAGAACATTACTGATGTTAAGTTCCTTCATGAAGCAGATGTGGAGGAAGGCAGTATTGTTTGGCGTTCTAGAGAAGCTCTACGTGTAGAACGAGAATAACAGTTTATTTTGCGTTATTATGATAGTATAATTATGCAATTCAAATGTGTAGAGGAATGTTCTGACTGTTGCATCTATAGAGAATACTATCCTGACAAGAGTTATGGCAAGATCGGGGTTCTGATCTTGCCGTCGGAGAAAGAAAGGATCGAGCAGCTGGCAAAGAGTTTGGGTAAAACAATAACGGTACTGCCCAGAATAGGTGTAGGAACTGAGAATAGAAAGGGAAAGGATGTTGGACCGAAGAGGGTAATAGCGTATCAATTGATGGGTGTTAGGAATGATGGGGACCTTTGCCCGTTCTTGGATGTTGATAGCGATGAACGTTCACCACATGGTGGCTATAAATGCATGATCTATGACAATAGGCCACTAGCATGCCGAGCGTATCCGGTTATAGATTCTAGTAAAGTACAACTTGATGGTAAATGTCAATTCTGTAAATCTTGTTCTGGCAATGTTGAAGGATTGCAGAACGAAATAGAGGCTTTGACAAGCATACAGCAAGCAGTCTGTTCAGATGAAAAAGATGTCTGGAGATATGCAACCGGTGTTGGTAACGAGGAAGACAAGGATCTGGTTCGTAAGGGTTGGATCCTAGAAACGCATTAAACTTATGTAAGGTGTTTTTTAATGGACAGTGTGGGTAATGAATTTTCTGATCTATCTACAATGAATTTCGAACTTTCTGATGAGCAAAAAAAGTTATTGAAACAACTTGATGATGCATGTTCATCAATACGCGAGTATGAGACAGAATGCTATTTAGAAGAAAAAATAAACGATAGAATAGTTCCAATTTTCGGCCCTAAAGGGATGCTTGGTTTACCTATATCCAAAAAATATAACGGTATGGGTGCTGATGCATTAACATACGCTCTTGCGCTAGAAAGAATTGGAGTTGAAGGAAGCTCTGTTCGAACGTTCTTTTCCTGTCATGTTTCCATC
>CAYJTD010000032.1:10872-12701 GCA_964372525.1 uncultured Nitrosopumilales archaeon
AAATACCTACCATATACCACTACTGGAAAAAGCATAATGGGTTTTGCACTTACCGAACCTGTTGCTGGTAGTAATCCTGCATCTATGATTACGGAGTTTGAAGAAAAGGGTGATCATTATGTATTGAATGGCGAGAAGCATTGGATAGGCAATGCTACCATAGCAAATGTGATAACAGCCTATGCAAGGTCGAAGGATGGGAAGATATCTGCGTTCATAGTTGATACAGATTCTAAAGGATATGCAGCAACAAGGACAAAGCACAAGATGGGATTGCACAGCCTTGATAACGGGGAAATAACCTTCGATAACTGCATAGTTCCAAAAGAGAATCTACTGGGAATAAAGGGGAAAGGTTTGAACATCGCATATAGCGCGTTAATCGATGGAAGGTTAAGCGTAGCTGCTGGTGCTGTTGGTGTTATGGAGGATTGCTTGAATGAAGCAATTGAATATTCCAAAAATAGAGTACAGTTCAATGAACCATTGGCCAAAAAACAGCTGGTACAGCAGCACATTGCACGTATTATTTCTAGTATAGAATCTTCAAAATGGCTTCTTTATAGAGCCTGCTCTGCAAAGCAAAGCCTAAACGGTTTCCTTGAAAAGTTCAAGGAAGAGAATGATGATTGGTTAGAAAACTTATTGGAAAAAAGAAAAGATGAATATCTGCAGTTGCGCAAGGAAACTGATTATTTAGTCGCTATTACAAAATATTATGCAACCAATGCTGCATTTGACTCTGCTAATAGAGCAGTACAGATAATGGGCTCTGCAGGATATTCGAAAAAGAGTAGAGCCGCAAGACATTTACTCGATTCAAGAGCTGCAACCATACTAGAAGGTACGAATGAGGTTTTAGAATTGAAAATCGCTTCCAGCATTTTGGGGAGTGAGTATAGAGCATATTAGTATGAAGTTAGTTGCGGGCAGAACGTTAAGCACAACGCGCTCCCCACGTCTAGCCCTGCCCACAGACTAACAAGGTTTGGTATCCTCAAACGCTTCTTGAATAATTGGTAATAAAAATCTATTATCTACAACAAGGATCTGTAGCACAACCAGTTTCGTGCTCCATATGACAGTTGCACTCACACTTTTCGCTAGAAGTTATTTTACCATAGACCAATCTGTGCTCTGTGCAATCTTTACAGATCTGCATATTACTCTAATCGATTGTCAACAATATATAGTTTCAATTACGGTTGAGAAACGATCTTTGCTTCATACATCCCTTCTTGATAACTTACTGTAACCTCGGTACCTTTTGGCAAGTCACAGTTCTTTATTACCTTAGGAATTTCGTCTGGTGTGTCTACAACACACTCGCCACCAGAACTATTTGCGATAACACCCTCTGATGTTACTGTCTCGCGAATAAGGTTGGATGCTGGAAATACTGCAACGGCCAAGAATATGGCAGCACCAGCTGCAACGACACCAAACATTATAAGAAGACCTCTTGTACTTGTGTTTTCAAGTGCCATAAAGATCAATACTATTAATCCACATTTAAATAATACCATAATTCCCATTTGTGAGATTATGCTAGGGATTTATCCAGTATCTCTATACCTTCATCAATCTCTTTTTCCGTTATGATCAACGGTGGTATAACACGCATAGTTTTCTCTCCAGCTGGAAGTAGAATCAAACCATTCTTGAATGCTTTTTGTAACACTTCATCCCTTCTTTCTTTACTTTCATATTCACCCGCAATCATCAAACCTAGACCTCTAGCATCTATTACCCCATGCTTTCCAACAAATTCTGCAAGCCTTTTCAATAATACACTGCCCATCTTTTTTGCATTGTAAAGCAATTTATCA
>CAYJTD010000033.1:0-9725 GCA_964372525.1 uncultured Nitrosopumilales archaeon
TAATAGTGTTTGATGTTCTGAGGCGCTATCTGACGCACAAAGGATACGCTGTAAAATTTGTGCAGAACTTTACCGATGTCGACGACAAGATAATCAACACGTCAAAACAGCTTGGTATTGAACCGCAAGCACTATCTGAGAAATTTATCAAACAATATTTCGATGATTTTGACGCGTTAAATGTAATGAGGGCAGACATGTATCCTAAAGCCACGGAACATATCAAGGAAATGCAAGAAATTATCAAAGGATTGATAGAGAAGAACTTCGCGTATGCGAGTGATAACGGTGTTTATTTTCATGTTTCTTCAGATAAAGAATATGGAAAACTGTCGAAGAAACCCATTGATGAGTTGCAAGCAGGTGCAAGGGTAGAAGTAGACCCTAGTAAAAAAGATCCATTGGATTTTGCGTTGTGGAAGTTGTATAACGATGGTCCATTATGGGATAGTGCATGGGGAAAAGGCAGGCCTGGATGGCATATAGAATGTTCTGCAATGAGTATAAAGTATCTTGGTAATGGTATTGAAGTACATGGCGGTGGTGAAGATCTGATCTTCCCACACCATGAAAATGAGATCGCGCAATCTGAATGCTATACAGGAAGCACCTTCGCAAAGCACTGGATGCATGTGGGTATGGTTACCATACGCGGAGAGAAGATGGCAAAATCCCTGAAAAATATAGAGCCCATACATGTTGCATTGGAAAAATGGGGTGCAAACGCAATCAGGGTGTACTGTTTATCGGGTCATTATAGAAAAACTCTTGATTATGATGACCAACTGCTTGCCGATGCGTTGGCACGATGGCGTGATATAGAAACCTGTGCGTATGAATTAGAGTCGGCAAGCGGAGATAACGGTCCTGTTGATGAAGCAGCGAAACTTGCTAATGATACTATTAAGGAATTCACAGATGCTATGACTGACGATCTTAACACGCCTATTGCATTAACCGTCTTTACGTCCTTTGTAAGAACAGTAAACAGATATGCTGCCGATGATAAGTTGAGCAGGAACGTTATGACTGCTGTCAAACCAACGTTTGATGCCATTATGTTCGTGCTTGGTTTGAAAATTAGCGAAGTCAGTGATGAGGAAAGGAAGGAGATCGCATCTATGATTGAGAAGAGGAATGAGTTGAGGGCACAGAAAAAGTTCGCAGAGGCAGATAAGATAAGGAACCAGTTGAAGGCAATGGGTATCGAACTCATGGATCATAAGGATAGAACCGTCTGGAAGAAACTAGCATAATGCCAAGTATTATGAGAAGGAAAAAGTAAAGAACCATTGGCTCTTGGCTCTACAGATGATAGCTTGAAGCGTTTTATGCGTGCAATGAAACCTTATTCTATTGGGACTCAAGTGGATAATAATTGCTGTTATAGTTGTATTACCTATACTAGCAAGTTTTGCAGTAATACCATCAAATGTGGAACCGCAAGGAGTGGGTGAGTACTTTAATGGAATAGTACAGTATTGGAAGGAAGTTATTTCGCAAATAAGTATGCCAAGCTTCTCAGATAAACCTATGTCATCAACATAATTAATTATTATATTCGTTTGTAAGACACAAGAAAACTAGCCTTTCTTTTTGGCTGCAGAAACTATCGAAACAACGTCTCTGTCCTTTATGTGATAATCTGCAGGCAAACGCAGTCCATCACGTATATCTTTTGCATACACCAAGTTTTTAGCTAGATCACTATGGATCTGCCTTGCCAAGTCCTCTATAGTCGACCCTGACGGTAGAAGATATACATCAGGCAGTACGTTGTTGTGCTTATCAGTTAGTTTCGATTCGTCTGCTACCGGATAAACCGTATTCATCCTTAACAACTTGAAGACAGCTACGTTGATCGCATGCTGCACACCAGTTCGCATGTACTCGCCCAACACATCTTTTCGTATGAAGTTGAGTGCCCATTTTTGCTTGTCGTTAAGCTCCTCCTGTTTTAATATATCAAATCTTTCATCACCTGGTACATATTTTATCAGGCCTTTGTTTTCTGCTCTTCTTAACGTAAGTTCAGCTTCAGCACTAGCAGGTACAACCATCATATCCTTGTACTCTTCCCTCAAGCGTTTAAAATTCTCCATTGCGACAGGGATATCGACCTTGTTTGCCACTATCAGCGTGGGTTTCGATATATCACGCAATGACCATACAAACTGTTTGGTTTCATTGGGATCGTATTCATCGAAAATTTTATCCTGTAGTTTTGCATCTACCACTGCTTTCTGCACATCAGATTCCTTCACTCCAATACCAGCAAAGACATCAGCTATTGCAACGCCCATCTTAACACCAGATTTTATCGCCCGTACTATTTTATCCCTGTTACCTTCCAAGAGTTTTAGGTACCACATCACAAGCTCTTCTTCGATATCAGCAATGTCAGCAACAGGATCGCCAGAACCAACATCCGCAACTCTGCCAGCAGCATCAACACTTCCAGATGCATCTACAACATGCAATAACGCGTCAGATTGTGCTGCTATTGACAGGAATTGATTTCCTAGACCCTTACCTTCCCATGCGCCCTTTATCAAACCAGGTAGATCGATCAACTCAATAGGTATGAATCTCCAACCATCGATACATGAAGAGTTCTTGGGGTTATCCTGAACCTTGAACTCTCTATGAACACATAATGATATTGCATGACTGGTTCCAACATTCGGCTGTTTTGTTGTGAAGGGGTAATTGGAAACCTCTGCAAATGACATTGATGCTGCATTGAAGAAAGTAGTTTTGCCAGTATTGGTCTTGCCAATAAGACCTATCTTGACGGGCATGTAATAATTGTTAGAATCCGTTTATTTAAATTGTACCATACGAGTAAAAAATGCATAGTTAATCATTATTATTTCTGTAATCTTTGTAACATGCTTTTGATCTCTTCAACTCTCCATAATAATTCGCTCAATTCGTTGTTATCCAGCTCATCATTCCACTTTTCCAATGTAATTTTTGCAATTTCTATTGTATGGTAAATTATACCCCAGTATGGATGGTGCTCTGCAGTAGTGTAAGCAAGTTCTGAAACCTCCTGCAAACCAGATATTGCACGTTTAAGCATGTCTGACGACTCGCCATAGATCCTTATCATGCCGGCTTCGTTGTCACTCCTTACCTTTACGGTAATTCCCTGCTTCTGCAGGCTCTCTTCTAGTTTCTTAACCTCTTCAAGAATCTTCTCCATTGCCATGGTACTTCCAAATAACCTACACTATTAATTTCATTCTTCTTCCTTCTCATTCTTCAAACAGTCTTAGATGCTCCTCCATCATGCATCTGTTATAAACGACCTTGATCCCTTTTTCCGATGCTGCCTTTTCCGCTTCCTTATTGCTTATCCCCAGCTGCATCCATACAACCTTCACACCCTTTGCTATAGCGTCTTTCACTATCGGCGGTACGTCTTCAGACGGTCTGAATACATCGACGACATCAACATTCCCTGGAACTTCGCGTAAGTTCTTATAACATTTTCTGCCCAGAATCTCATCAGCTGTAGGATTTACCGGTATGACGTTGTATCCATTGTTTATCAGGTATTTTGGTATCTGGTGTGCATCCTTATCTGGATTCTTTGACATCCCCACTACCGCAATATTTTTCATAGACATTATTTCTTTGATCTCAGAATCTGAGTATCCATCCCTTTCCATAGCAATTATTTCATATCCATGGTATTAAAAATTGATCAAGCAATAATTATAGGGTAGGGGTTCCAGATACAAACGTGCAAGAGTCACTTGCAGATACTAAACATCTGGAAATACTGAAGATGTTAAAGAAAGCAAAAGGAAGGTATGTTTCTGGACAATCTATAAGCAAAAGAACCAAGGTATCGAGAGCAGCGATATGGAAACACGTTTCTGCTCTGAAAAAATATGGCTACAAGATAGCCACCAAGCAGGGGCAGGGTTACAAACTTGTAAAACAAAGTAATAAACTGCTTCCATGGGAGATAAGCAACAGTTTAAGGACTCAATACATAGGTAAAGAGATTCATCACTTCAATGTTATTGATTCAACACAGGATCTTGCTATAAAACTGGCAGAAAGAGATGTGCCGCAAGGTATTGTTGTAATAGCAGAGAAGCAAAAGAAAGGGAGGGGAAGGATAGGCAGGCAATGGAGTGCGCCTGAAGGAGGCATATGGCTATCAGTAATATTACGACCTAAAATTCCTACGGCTGAAAGCACGATATTGCCATTGGCCACGGCTCTGGCAATGCGCAATGCCATAAAGCACGCATGCAATGTTGATGCGAAGCTGAAATGGCCAAATGATGTTACCGTTAATGGAAAGAAGATTGCTGGAATACTTGTTGAAATGAGTTGTGAAGCTGATCGCATAAATTATGTAGTAATTGGTATAGGCATTAATGCAAACGTAAATGTGCGAAAGATCGAATCCAGCATCAAGGGAACACCAGGATACTATGGTGTCACCTCATTAATGAAAGAAGCAGACGAGGAAGTTGATAGAATGGGGCTGGTTAAGAAAATACTTGTTGAACTGGAGCAGGTTTATCTTGAATTAGAAAGAGAAGGTTCTGATATGATAATCCAGTCATGGAAGAGTCATTCTGTTACAATAGGTAGCAACGTAACAGTTGCGTTAAATGAAATGTGTTTAGAAGGTAAAGCTGTTGATATTGATTACGATGGAGCTCTATTGGTGAAATTGCCAAACGGTAACATAAAGAGGATAGTTGCCGGAGATGTTTATGTAAGAGTAATAAAATCGAAATAAATAGATTAGATTTTTATTTCTTATACAATGTGAAAAGATTCTGATGTAACAAATGTTGCATGACTATTAGTATAGCAATGATTAAATTACATTAGATAGGTGAGAGCTTTGTGTTCGAGTATTACACACCACAGAAGGCAAATAAAGTATTGCCCGAAGTGAAGCGGAAGTTTAACTTGATTATTGCTATACGTGATCAGATCATGGGTATACAGGAAGAGCTGCAGCACATGCTCGATTCTGATGGAAATCTTGAAAAATACATGCAGAAGAAGCAAGAACTTAACACTGCCATGTCGAACCTGTATAAGGCGATTGAAGACCTTGAAAGCACAGGTGTGATGATCAAAAGTGTTGATGAGGGTCTTCTTGATTTCCCTTCGATGAAGTTCAATGAAGAAGTATGGCTGTGCTGGAAGGCTGGAGAAGATGAGGTGAAGTTCTGGCATGGAAAGGACGAAGGATTTGTGGGAAGGAAGCCTTTGCCTATAAGTGATGAATCACTCGTGTAACATTTAGGGTTAAAATGCAAACAGTGTTTGAAATATTCGATGAAAGTATAGTGGAATTTGAAAGTGCTATCATATTGGTGTGTTAATATGAGTTATACAAATATGTATGATATATGAATGTATGATATACATATGTATAGGCTTATATAGCATTAATGCGTTTAATCAACTCGGTAAAAATGAGTAAGACAGTTCATTCACCAACGTTGGATACGATTAGAATGATAGAGACTGCTATAAAGAAATCTAAGGTATACCCATCTAGAAATCAACTATGGAGAAGCCTGCCAAAACAAGTACAATACCCTACTTTCAAGGCTGTATTGAGCTACCTAGAGGAAAGTAACAAAATCATGTTCGATAAGGACGATTCAATTATCTGGGTATTCGCCGATAATCCAAAACTAAAGAAACTATTAGCCAAATCAACCAAATTACGTTAATTTAATAACCAAACCGTTTTTCGTACTCCTTATGTGACATGACTTCTATTAATAGACAAATAATCTTATCAGATTTGCCTACAATGGTAGATATGATTCGTACCGTTAAGGTAATGATACTTGCCCTAATTTTTGTCAAAAACTTTAACACGAACTATAAGGGATGAATCGTTAGTTTGATGCTTTCAAGCTGGTTAAGGGCAATAAGGATACGGTTTCTACTTGCTTCTGTAATAGCTGTTAGCGCAGGTTTAGCAATAAGTTGGTGGAAATTTCAACAGTTTGATCTGTTTTATGCTCTTCTAACATATGTAGGAGTAGCATGTCTGCATGCAAGTGTAGATCTGCTAAATGATTACTGGGACTACAAACGCGGAATTGATAAATTAACAAAGAGAACGCCATTCAGCGGTGGAACTGGAGTATTGCCAGAAAATTTATTGAAACCGTCAAGTGTTTACGCTGCAGGTCTAATGTTTCTTATACTAGGAACTTCCATAGGCATCTACTTTGTCTTTGTAAGAGGTATTACCATAGCTGTAATACTAGCATTTGCTGTTCTCGCAATCTACTTCTACTCAACAAGCATAGTCAATGCAGGTTTGGGTGAACTCTTTGTTGCCATTAAAGGTACTATGATTGTTCTAGGTACGTTTTTTGTACAAGTAGCACAGATAATTCCTGAGCCATTGTATGCAGGAGCAATAATAGGTATACTATCAGCGTCAGTGCTATTTGTGAATTCGTTCCCTGATTACGATGCTGATAAAAGCAAGGGAAGGAAGACATTGGTTATAATATTAGGAAGAAAGAAAGCGTCAAGTTTCTTCACGTTTTTCCCATCAGTGGTTTATGTGTTGATCGGAATTGGCATAATACTGAATATGTTACCAATTTATTCTCTGATCTGTTTGACGGCTATTCCATTAGCGATCAGAGCAGGAAGAATTTTGAAGAAAGAACATAGTGATATACAGGCATTGGTTCCTGCAATGAGTTCTACTGTTACATTTTCAAGGCTTGCAGGTGCACTTCTTGTGTTAAGTTTTCTTATAGGATAATTCCTACACAATCCTCAGGTTTTTAAGAGGTTGTGTATTGCAGAAGATTATGATTGAAGGCTTTGCTACGGAAGATGGTACTGCTAGATTCAAGCAAAAACATGTGAAAGATATTGCAGAAGGTCATTTTCGTTCTGTAAATGGCTATAACCTAACAAGCGTAGGTATGGGTACCTATCTTGGAGAGCCTGACGCTGATACAGATCAGGCAGTAACAGATGCTGTGAAGTTATCCATACAGTCTGGCGCAATGAATGTTATAGATACCGCAATTAATTACAGATCGCAAAAGTCAGAACGTTCCATCGGAAAGGCTTTGCAGGAACTTGTTAAAGCAGGAGAAGTTAACCGTGATGAAATTTTTATCAGTACAAAAAATGGATACATAACAAACGATGCCGATGTTCCCACGGAATTTTGGACCTACATTCAAAATACGCTCATTAAACCTGGTATAATCAAAGCCGATGATATATCATCTGGATATCATTGTATGACCATACCTTATCTTGCAGATCAGCTGGATAGGAGTAGAAGAAACCTTGGTTTAGATTGCATAGATCTAATGTATCTGCATAACTCTGTGGAGGGACAGATACAGGACGTAGGCATAATCAAGTTCATACAGATGCTAAAAGAAGTGTTTCAATTCTACGAAGAGAAGAGGAAAGAGGGAAAGATAAGATACTATGGGATGGCCACGTGGAACTGCTTTAGAGTCCAGAAGGATAACATGGAATACCTCAACCTCAAAAATGTTACAAATATAGCTAAAGAAGTTGGTGGCGAAAATAATGGATTCAGGTTTGTGCAACTGCCATTCAACATGGCAATGAGTGAAGCCTTGACCGAACAAAACCAAGAGGTTGATGGAGAGACTGTTTCATTTCTAGACGCTGCCAAAAAACTTGGTATAGGTGTGTTTACAAGCATACCGTTGTTACAAGGACGGCTGTTAAATAACACAATGCCAAAGTTTGCCGACATCGAGTCTACGTCTCTCAGATGCTTGCAGTTTGTCAGATCGGCTGGTGCGATCCCACTTGTTGGACACAAGCGCATAGAACATGTGCAGGAGAATATCAAAATAGCAAAAATAACTCCCCTTAGTGAAAATGAGTTTAACGAGCTACTTGCTAAACTTGCAAAATAAAAAGTTCTTCAAACCTTGTCTAGTTTGTTATAATCGGTCAAATCTAGCGACGCCCCACATATACAGCTAACCTTAACCTTGTTTCCATCTAGTATGTATCTTATAGTATTGACATCGGCTGGGTGCTTTATGTTAAAGCCAGAAGCGTGGAAGTACTTGAACATGTTAAGATTCATCGTCTTTCCGTATTTTGCAACGAGCCCCTCAAACTTTGTTATAGGATCCTCTTCTACTGGTTGTATTTGTTGCTGTTCTGCTTCCTGTGCTTTTTCTTGTTCCTTTGCTTCCTCTTCAGCCATAAATCACCACACATCATATGTGTATAAAATCTTATATATTGTTCACCTTTGTTGATTAAAATACCACCAGTTTTTGTGTTCAATATTGATTGACAATATCTTATTTGATCAAACTGCGAAGGCTTAAATAGAAAATTTAAGTGATTGCAAATATGCCTGTAGATCCAGTATGTGGCATTGAAATGGATGAGGAGGACGCTGTTGTTCTAGCCCATGAGGGCAAGTCATACTGGTTTTGTTGCGAAGGATGCAAAAGAATATTCCTGAAGAACCCGCGGAAGTACAAATAACCCTCCTTTTACTTTTTTATTGTTATACAAATAAATCAAATTCAAGAATAGTTTATAAGATCACATAATGATCGACATTGTTGGGCTATGAGTAAGAGCTTTGGATTGTTAATGGCTCTGTTATTATCAATTGTGTTGATAGTGACTCTAATCTCATCTAGCGCATTCGCTCAACATGGCCATGAGCCACCCCCAGCCAGTGTTGGCAATAGAAATTTGACTGTCTCTCTTAACATTGAACCTCTTACTGCCGATGCTAAAGAATATCTTGGTCAACTAAAGTTGGTTGATGTTGATTCAAACAAAACAATTCCACATGTTACTTATTTCATTACATTTAGTAAAGAAGAAACGGTTTTGCTAAAGGAATGGTTCCATGATCATGAAGGAGATCTTCCACTTAAGATAAGACCAAAGGATGCAAGTAAGATTACGGTATTCGGCGAAAAAGAACCCACGTTAGGTGGTTGGATGAAGAGTGGTGCAAATCCAGTAATAATCGATGGTCCTCTATTGATGACTAGCGGTGTTTATAATTTCACGATAGAGATATTCTCCATTGATAATGATAAGACTATACTGGATAAGCCTCTGAAGTATGAGGTAAATGTAGCCATAGGAGAACAGAGCGAAATGGATATGGAGCATGGAATGCAGCTCCACGGAACTAGAACTGTTGCGGATATGCATGTAGAACTTCAGACTAACGGCATGTTAGAACAAAATGTACCAGTGCAATTTTGGCTTGAAATAACCGATGCAACCACTGGTGATCCACTTGAAAAAGTACCACATGAGTTTGTTATAATGCGTAATGATGATGAACTTCTTAGAGAATTTAAAGAATCGGCATCATATCAGCATGAATATACTTTTACCGATGATCAGACTGGCCCTATAACTGTAAAATTAGAAAACCTCAACAATAGTGGAGAAAATATAGAGTTTGGGCTAACAGTAGTTCCTGAATTTCCTTTAACCACTGTTTTTGTTATGGCTTCGATGCTAGCTGCAATGCTTGCAATCTAGCGATTCAAGAACTAAAGATTCTAACATAGAATTGAACGTTTCAGTTAAAGGTGAAGAAGTATTTAGATTGGAATTTAGGCTGCCTTAGCCAGATTATTTGTCGATAGAAGCGGCCCGTTTTTCTTCAGGGAGTCTCTTATGTTCTGTATATGATTTTCCAAATTTTC
>CAYJTD010000033.1:9735-12551 GCA_964372525.1 uncultured Nitrosopumilales archaeon
GTTTCAGTTCCAGAGTTGTTAGGTGTATGCTAGTAAATAATTAGGTGTTTACAGAACAAAACTATTGTTTAGTCTAGTCTAGTCAATATCCTTGATAGGTTGTATAGGGAATGCCCCACATGTTCTGCAGAATCTGGAATCATCCATCACACATCCCATACAATTAGGGCATCTAAGTTCACAACTGTCAGTTTTCGGTGCATCAAAGAATTTTCTATAAATTGAATAGTAATGTAGATGCTCCCTATCCCTTATCCTTACAGAATCATGAGAAGCGCAGAATCTACTCTTTTCAGAGAAATCGTTGTCGTTTAAAGTAGAATTGAAGTGTTGTGCGAATGTATTGATTCCAGCACCTTGTTCTAATGGCATTTTCTCACGCCATGCCACCTGTTTTGTCACATAATCTTCAAAACACGAACGAAGTATCCACTTACCCCACTTGACACCATTTTGCTCCTTTATCTTCAAGTCTAGAGGTATTTGTTTTGCAAAGCCTAGAAACTCTTTATCTAGATATGGTGCTTTCACACTAATTCCTAATTCTTTCCCTATTGTAATTGAAGAAAAGTGCATTATCTGCCATAGTTTTATTAGTTCATTTTCCAGTTTTTCCATGTCAAACCTTTGCATGTAATTATAACCAGCAAACAACTCGTCACCGCCATCTCCTGTCATGACGGAGTGAAAACCATTTGCCTTTAGCTCCTTCATTGAAGCATAAACCACGCTTGTATTCCTAACCTCCATTGGGTCAAATGATTTCATAATTCTAATGACATTCTCTATAGCGTCGCTCACATCTTCTTTAGCAAGATGCTTTATGACGTGTTTAATTGGGAACTTTTCTGTAAGAATCTTAGCATATGCCAGATCCGGAGCACCGCCATATGCAATAGTTATGCCAGTCAAATTCGTGAATTCTGTAGCCAAGCCAGCTATTATGCTACTATCAAGCCCCCCAGATAGTAAAACAGCGTTGGACAAATTTCTTTTAACGCTTGCTGTTAAAACATCTCTTAATTCGCTACATTTACTATCTGACATGTTTGTTAGATCATTCTACCTTTATTTTATGATAGTGTTACGATTTGGAATGGATTTTGACAAAGTGAAGAGTGTGGAAATCATGTGATCGAGATTGGAATTGAGGGCAAGGGTTTTAGACTTTATACATTCACATTTGATTAAAAATTTTTATAATCAATATATTCCAGTAAAGTATGGAAAAGACCATAGTGAAAAGGCATCTAAGAGGCGTGACAAGAGTCAGAGAGGGAAGAGGGTACTCCCTTGCAGAGCTACGAGAAGTTGGTCTTGACGGTTTTGCTGCGCTAAAAAAAGGCATTCCTTTTGATAAATTTAGAAAGACAAAACATGAGGAAAATGTTAAGAAATTAAGCTCTATCCTTAAGAAGTAAGAATTTCATCAAAAGAAGGTTTATATAAATTACAAGCAATTATTTGTGTATGCTGTTACCTTCAGAAATTGAATCCAAATCATTGATTCCCGCAATACGTGTAATTATTGCAAAAAAACTTTTGTCAGAATTCTATCTTAAGGAAGATGATATTGCCAAGATGCTTGGTGTTACGCAAGCAGCGATAAGCAACTATGTACGGGGAACTAGAGGTGATATGGAATTAGTTGCAAAGTTAAACGATGTGCCTGAAGTTATGCGCATGATCAATGATATAACAAATGACCTTGCGGCGAACAAGGCATATACACCGTCTAGCATGGCGAAGTTTATTGAGTTATGCAATTACATGCGGCAGAGTTTACTCATATGTGATGTGCACCACGCTTTGGAAAAGGATATCGATGAAGGTGTTTGCAAAACCTGTGAAAGTAATCTGTTAAAGGGAAACAACTAAACACGAATGACGTTATTTTGAATAATTGGTTTCTGTATTACGGCGCTTTGAAAGTTTTCTTCATCAACCCCACAGTCTTTGGATTAGATTTGAGGCAAGATATAATTGCCTTCGTTCCAACTCTTCTGAAGAAATATCCCATCCCACCTGGTCTTGCTTCTTCCTGTGATCTATTATTAACATAGTATTCAAAAAGTGCATCTGTAACAGTAGCAACTTCTTTGCGGGGCACAAAGTGTAGATATTGCTCTTCAGTATCTGGATCCATTAGTGGCACACCTTGATGCCTTCCATCCTCTGTTCCCATAAGTTTCAACTGATACAGGTTTAAGCCTGACCCTATCCATCCGATAGTCTTCGTTGCTGGTCTGTAGCACTGTTTTTCACAACCCGTGATCCCTATTGACTCAGCCATATCTCCCCACTTCTCTTCTAGGTGATCAATTAGATATGGTTCAAACTTTTCAGAATCTGTATAAGTTAGTTTGCATGTATCTCTTCCAACACAAGCTCCGGATAACATTCTTAGTTTCGAATATAACCTAGATGCGCCGTTACCGTTTTTGCGGAATCCGTAACCAAACTTCTTCATATCTTTTTCAAATTGTTCTCTCAAACTCTCACCTATGTTTGTAAATAGCAGGTGCTGATTGGGCGTTGTGAATAGCTCAATACCTGGATAATTGTTCATCAAATGTTTTACCATACGTTTCAGATCACCGTTTGGACTTCCATCAATTATTCTACCATTCTCTATGAAAGCGCCGTAGCACCATAACTCTTTGTCATTTGGCTGCCTTATCCAACCAAGATGCAGGTTCCTACTTCCGTAATCAAAATCTGAAATGGGTAAATCAAACTCCAAGTTACCATCAAAGTTTCGAACCTGTTCTCGGAACCAGTCAATTCCTTTCACTTTAACTACGTATTTCAGTCTG
>CAYJTD010000034.1:0-12120 GCA_964372525.1 uncultured Nitrosopumilales archaeon
CCACATTGATGTAATCTAAATGTCAACATCAACTACATCGTTCATTTGATTATCTTTTCGGTATATATCGCCCAAGTTTACAATGTATACTGACATGCGATCAAGTTTATACAAGAAGATTAATTTTCTATACGTTATTTTGATCGATGGAGTTAGGATGTTTCGTTTTCTTCTTTCTTTGATTGCTCTATCTCGTGCAGTATTCTATTTACCTTCCTGTTGACTCTCCACTGCTTTATCCCCTTCATCATGAATGGACATGCGGCCATACCAGCTCCCATGCCTATCATCATAAACACAATATTCCTTACCATTTCCTCTACCATGCTACCAACTCCATTATAGTAAGGAATGAAAGGCATTTAACCGTTGTAGCAGTGCTTGCAACTGTTCTAATAAAATTAGATGTTTGTTCCTGCTATACTACGTAATTAACATAATACTTGATACGTGTATCAGCATCATTGCCATCAGAACCAATCGTCTTTATGCTCCATTCGCCTGATGGCAGAGGAAGATCACTTACTGTCGTCTTGACAGCAAAGAACAGAAGCCTTTCGTTCAATTCAGTATATTTCACAGCTAAAGTTTGACCGTTGACTTTTACTATATTCACCCTGCTTCCAACATCAATTACTAGTGCATTTTTGCCAATAACTGTCGTACCATGCGGTGCCATGAGCTGGACTTCAATATTATCGTCGTTACTACCAGCTATTATCATAGCTGTTATCCTGTTTGGCCTTACTATAGATATTATTTCATTCGTGTCAGGATCTATAATCGCCCGATCTGCTACTGTACCACTGCTCCTTACGGTCTTGCTTTCCAATTTATCAAAAGTAAATACGGTTACTTCGTTGCTTGCGTTGTCAAAACCATCAATCGCAGCAACGTGTTTTGCTGGTATAACGTCATTACTCTTCCAGGTAAATGTGATTTTCTTTTCACTATTAGCTGGTAGATCCACTTCCTGACTAGCAACAACCATTCCGTCAATTCCCAGTCTGATAACGCCAGATACATAGGAGTCTTGCTGGTTCTGCACCCTTGCAGTAAACACAAATTCAGATCCCTTGCTCTTTAATGCATCATCAACACTAAGTTCGATCTTAACACTTGAGAAGGTTGTCCTGGGTATCACGAAGAGCCGGGCGATACCATCACTGCCAGCGTCTCGCAAATAACCAGAAATTGCTATGGTTTCTTTCTCTGCAGATACAAGTATTTCGACATCTTCTATATTGACCGCCCTTGCAAATACATAAAATGGATTTTTTGCAATTACACCCAGTTCGTCAAAGGTAGCAACAACCTGCTCAAACTCGCCACTCCCTACGCTCTTTCTGTCTATCGTTTTAGTAACCATCATACCGTTTTTCTGCTCTATAAGTTTGGCAAGGAAATCAAGTTCTAACGTAGATATTATTTTGTGATCACCGTCGGAAGGTGCATAGTCGAGTTCGTTGTTGTTATCTGCAAAGAAATTGCATGCATTCTTCCTCCACCCTGAACCATCACTAACGTCCTTCATCGCATCTATCATGAGCTCTGCATGCAGGAATTCATGGTAGAGTACCATTTCATTTTCTGCCATAGCAATGATCTTCCTTTCATTAGTTTCAACCTCTTCCTTACTTAGAAAATCGGGGTTAAGCATCAACGTGTTAACGCATTCGATAGTTAACGAATATCTATCCTTGACAGCCTTGCAATCCCATACATACAGACCGCTCAAAATACCTGTTTTATGTTTCTCCGCTAAACTAGGATCAAAGCTTGCAAATTGCGTGCTTACACTCACAGACACCGTATCCACGTCTTTATAATTTAAGGATCTGCAGGAGAAGAAGATCTTTACAGCTTCTGAAAGGCTTTTCTTTACATCATCTATAGGTACCTGCATCATGCTTGCATGAACATTAAGCCTTGCAAAGATCTTTTCAAACAATCTTTTTTCATCTGCAGTAGGTTCCATCTTTTTAATGTGTGAAGCATATACTGGCACACTAGATGAAAAAAGTATCATCGCAGCTATTGCAAAAGCTATCAGGTGCTTTGCATACATTATAGTTCAATTTTCCATGACCTATACAAATCTCTTTACTTACTCGCGTCTAAGTGCAACTATTGGAGGAAGCCTTGATGCTTTCAATGCTGGATAGAAACCTGCAAGTGCGCTTAAACCAACAGAGAGGAACCATATCATAGTCAGATCGTTTGGGAAGTATACTGGAGTGATACCAGGACCACCAGATGCCATTGCAGAGGTTAGGACGAAACCGCCAGCAATGCCAACCATGATACCTACACTTGCACCAATGATACCTATCATTATAGCCTCGCTCAAAAATAATGAAAGTATGTCCCTGCTCTGCGCGCCTATCGCTTTCATCGTGCCTATTTCCCTGGTTCTCTCCATCACAGATGTGTAAAGTGTTGTAATGATACCAACTGCTCCTACAAGAAGAGCCACGACAGCTATGCTCAACATGAAGGACGTTATACCACTTGTAAACTCCCTGATCGTCTTCAGTATTGCCTGCGCAGAGGTTATGCCTATATCATTACCATACAGCTTTCTTATTTCAGATTCAGCCTCTTCCACAAGATCAATGTTATTGGCTATCACAACTATACCATCAAACCTGTTTCCCTTGTTCATCAATGAGTTTGTAGAATCTAGAGGAAGAATAGCAGCGTTATCAACTGTAGGATTTCCTGTTTGCTTCATTATCGATCGAACAACAAAACTTCTTGAATTGACCTTTTGAACGCCGCTTTCATCGACAAAGCTGTATTTTGCCTGAAGTGCCTGACCAATAACAGCAAAGGGAAATGCTTCGCCTGGAGGTCTTGCAACATTTTCTGACAGCATGATTGCAGATGGGTCGTTGCTCGTTATTACAGAACCTTCATCGAACTCAGCGTTTGGCACTATAGAATATATTTTCTGAGGATTCATTGCAAAGATCCTGATCGTAGTGGATTTGCCTTTGCCTTCTAACGTAACTTGTCCCTGATAGTTGGGTATAGCATCCCCAACACTTGGCAGGTTCTTGATGTTATTAGCTATTACAGTGGTAAGAACTACTTTCGGCGCCACCGGAGGACCGCCACCACCAACACCAAAGCTCCCACCACTATGTTCCAGCTGCTGTGCACTAGAGACAAACAATACATTGGGAGCCAGGCTGCTGAACTGCTGCTCTGTAAACTGTGCAAAGCCACCACTTAGACCGCTTAGCGATATCATAAGGCTGCTGCCAACAACTACCATGACTATAGTCAGTATAGACCTTGCCTTACGCTCCTTTAGAGCGCCAAAAGCTAGTTCGCCTATCTCCATGATTTGCAAGCAAACACCTATTGTTTACTTTCACTTAGGAAATCAAGTTCATCGTCGTCAGAATCGATCTTAGATCTACCTTCTGGCAATTCTGTCTTCATCTTCCTGCGAACAAAGTAATAGCCAGCACCGCCAGCAGCTGCCGCACCTATTCCTGCAATGATTCCTATATTAGAAAAGATACTTGGAGACTCGCTCTTCTTCACTACCAGAGGTGTATATTGTACCATGCCATCAATTTCCTTCTCGAATGCAACCCTGAGATCATCCTTGTACGTTACCTTGACAGTTACAGGATAGCTGCCAGGCTCTGTTCCTTCGGCAAATCTTATCGGTATGTTAAATGGTAAAGGCGAGTTTGCAGTTAGATCACCAAGGTATTGTGATGCACCAACTTGTTTGATCACGTCTTGGTTATCCACAAGTTCTACCGTGGTAAAGAGCGCCATGTTGGTTCCTTCGTTAAGTAGGTAACCAGATAAGTTTGCCTCATCTCCAATGTATGTTATGCCAAAGTCGTTGATACGCAAACTAATCGTTCCCTGCACATACACACTTATGAATCTCTGGATCTGCTTCAATACTCCATTTGGATCAACATAAGATATTGTAACAGGAAGTTGAAATGCGGTATTAACAGCTCCTGTCGAAGCAAAAAGTGTAACCTTAACATCAGCTTTTTCGCCAGGTTTTATAGAATTAACCTTGGTATAGCCGTCTCCTTCAAGTATCATTATCGGCGATGTAGATGCCTCTGGCACTTGCTGGTTAAGTGCCACGGTTGCAGTGATTGGTGTATTTATGGTAGCCTCAACAGAACTTGCCATCGCAGTTCCACTGTTGTATATGGATACCTTTAATGGCGAAGGTGTTATTGTTGGTATTACAGGGCTATCATTTGATACATTAAAGACAGTCCTTCCTGGCAAAAGAAATTCTATGTTAAAGTCTCGGAAATTGAGGCCAATATCTGTAGCCTTGAAATATTCAACGTGCAGTGTTGCTTTATACATTCCAACACGTGTATTCTTTGTTACTTCAACTGGAAATTCAAATACGAATGTGGAGCCAGGCGATATACCGATATCGTAAGTGTCGAAGGCTGGAGCGCCAACAGCTTTGCCTACAGCTTCAAAACCAATAGGCAGGCTTAACCATGCCTGCATTCCAGTTAACGCAAACCCGCCGGAATTGGCCATAACGGCAACGAGTGTAGTTATGCCATCACCGGGCTCAACTTCAATCTTTCTAGGTACTTCATTGGCAACATTACCGCCAATATTTACACCATCGCTAAAGTACATGTCTACAAACTTGATCTCCTTGCCTGACTCTCTTTGTTCCAAGAGGCACTTTTCCCTGCTTCCCAGTTGTTCTGTGGTAGAGCATTCATTTTCTGTATGGGGGTAATGTGCGTATGCTAGTGGAGTTATAGTAAATGCAAGTAGAATTATGGCAAATATAGTAATGATTCTCAATTATTTACTACCTCCTTTTCGATCATGCCATCCCTAAGGTATATTGACCTGTCAGTTGCATCTGCAAGTTCGGCATTATGCGTTACCATGATAACCGTTCTATTGTATCTGTGCGAAAGCTCTTTCAATAGATCAAAAACTTCCTGACCGGTCTTCGTGTCAAGGTTGCCAGTAGGCTCATCTGCTAATATTATCGATGGATTGTTCATTAAAGAGCGTGCTATAGCCACTCTTTGCTGCTGACCGCCACTTAACGAACTTGGATTGAAGCCTGCCTTATCATCTATCCCTAACAGCTTCAGTATCTTACTTGCCCTGCTAATCCTCTTCTGTTTTGGCATTCCCGTTATTATCGCTGGTATCTCTACGTTGCGTAACACAGTAGTTCTGTTGATCAAATTGTATGACTGGAAAACAAATCCTATCTTCTTGTTTCTAAGCCTTGCAACGTCACTATCATTTAGCGAAAATATGTCTATGCCATCTATAAACACGCGTCCTTTCGTAGGTCTATCTAATGCACCAAGCAAATTAAGCAGTGTAGATTTACCGCCACCGGAAGGACCGACGATAGCCACAAATTCTCCCTTACTTACAGATATGTTGACATTTTTTAGTGCTACAACTTTTACAACGCTGGAATTGAAAACCTTGGTTAGGTTTACGGTTTGCAGCACTATATTTTCTGTAGATCTGTCTTGTATTGTATGACCTACAAGCGACATAACGTGTTTATTTCATTTTTTGAACTTTTATCTCTAGCGCAAGCAATAATGCGTTTTCTTGACATAACAATTAATAACGTGTCGGTTTATTGAAGTATCACAACGGGAAATGGCCATAGTTGGACAAAACAGATCTTAACATAATGCGAATGTTACTTGTAAACGGTAGAGCGTCGTATCAGAGCATTGGTAACGAAATGAAGTTGAGTAGCAATGCAGTAAAAAGTCGCGTAATGCGGATGATCGATGACAACGTAATAAGCAGATTCGTTTCGAACATAAAGTTGGAAGCTTTTGGTTATGATTTGATTTACACTCTTATCAGTCATGGAAGCGAACAGAAACAAACGATTATGGATAAGGTAAAGCTTGTAGGAGATATCTTCATGGTGATAGATTGCGTTGGCGATCTAACTGTTTTAGGTATTGCAGTAAGGGGTGAATTGGAGCAAAAAATGGAACTAGTGAAAAGAATTGTTGAACCAGCTATCGTGATAAACGTATTCCCTGTGCCGGCAGTACCAGTAAAGAGGTTAACACGTACTGACCTGATACTCATAAGGCATCTTATAAAATACCCAAGAGCATCTGTCCATGATATAGCAAAAGCGATAAGGGTGTCTGCGCGAACTGTGAAGAGACGATTGGACTTTATGACCAAACTGGATATAGTACATTTTTCATTGCTCTACAATCCTGCAGCCATGCGTGGCTTTATACAGTTTTCATTACTGCTTGATATCGAAGAAAAGAAGTACAAAGATGTAGTCAGTAAGATATACAGGCAACTGGGAGATCATTTTCTTCTTCCACCACCCCCACTCTATCAGAAAAATATGATTGTAGTAATTCTATACAGTGACAATGTGTATTCTATGGATGAGATGTTTAACACTGTAAAGAACATAGAAGGAGTAAAGAACGTTGAACTATCAATACCAACAAAACTGGATTTCAAGTTGGACTGGTTTGTCAAGGTAATTGATAAAATACTAAAGAAGAAGAAAGAGGCTATAATACGCCAAGAAGACTACATTATAGCAAGATAAGTTATATAGCTAAGATACGAACTGCTTTTATGGATGCTAAATGCCCTAACTGTGAACATAGAGCCAAAGTGAATGAGGAAATGTCGAAGGTCAAATGCAAGTTTTGTGGTTATGATGATGCCTTCGATGAGTACATGAAAAAGATGGAGGAACGTGTTAGCGGCATAGTTTCTGACTATCAGGATAAGTTTTAGGCTTGTAACTTAACTACGTTTAACTTTACCAGAAGTTTCCCTTGTCAGAACAATCCAGATGTGAACCACAGTTTGGACATAACAAGTGACATGAGTGAATCTCTACCATTTTAAATCCGCATATGGGGCATTCTACTACTTCCTTCTGCATCACGGTTCGTATGATATTAATGATCTTAAGTTTTTCGTTACAAATTCTGCAAACGTTAATTAATAGCAATTGAAATTGTATCACAAATTGGCAGCATTCAAATTAATAGTTGCAAACCCCAAAGGGAAATCCACTATGTACGAACTGAAGGACAGGCAGGCACAGCCACTGGTTGGTTTGAAAATTGGGGATGTGTTTGATGCGTCGGTACTTGGCGTTGAAGGAAAGATCAAAATTACTGGGGGTAGCGATAAATCAGGTGTGCCTATGAGATACGATGTGCATGGTGGTGTAAAGAAGTATATACTGCTATCAAGAGGAGTTGGTTTGCAGAACATAGAAGTTGGGCAAAGAAGAAGGAAATTAATCAGGGGTAATGTGATCACCGACGAGATCTATCAAGTAAACGCAGTTCTGACTTCCTAATACGAACAGAAAGTAAACGTATTGCTTAAGTATCAAACTAACAGATGATACATAACTTCTCTGTTTACTCAACAATGCACCGTAAACCTTCTCCGTAAATACGAAATTACATCACTAGTGTTTAGGAGGTGGAGGAAACGCGAATTATGTATCTTTCAGCTATAACAACCGGATTGGAGGCGGTTGCAACTATATTGAGTGCGGTTAAGGTAATTACCTTCTCCGTAAGATCCCTTGCATCAGTACCGCAAGACGATACGCATGTTAATACAGAGTCTAGAAAAGGCTCGGGTCTAGGTATCCATAAATGGATCCTCTTGGCTGGAGCGCTTATAGGAATCATTACAATAGCATATCTGGAAAACATAGCAGTAAATTCCAAATCAAAGAAAACCGCTAGCGAACAGAAACAGCTGGAGAAGATTGAAACCGTACCTGTTTTAGAATAGTAGGTATGATAATTATCTCGCAGCCACTCCATTTTTTCTTTCTTTTTAACGTTCTAACTTGAATACAACAGTGGCCGGTGTTAGATCGAAATCTACCTTTTTCTTGTAAACATCGTCCAGTATTACTTCAAACAATGTCTTCATGTATAATGACCATTTCATATTCAGATCATGCTGTATTATGAAATCATGCGTTTTGCCATTAATGATATGCTTATGTGCAAATCCAGATATTCTGTTCCTCGCCTCTAGCCATTGTATGAAAGAATCAAGATCGTAATGGTTTTCCATGTAGAGAATCTGTTCCTTAACTACATCTTTGCCAACTTTTCTAACCAGTTCCTCTATTCTTTTATCATCGATCTCATTAATGAGAGTCATCAACAGTTCCCGTGTTATCGGAATGAAACCTGCCTTCTGTGCATCCCTCTCCCATTCAACATACCTTCTGAAAACGTGATTGGCGAGGACATTGAGGCTTATTTCCTCATCATCAGCCTCCTGACGCAAAGCTTCAACAATATCTTCATCAAGACGGAATGACATTACAGAAGTTCTCTTCTTTTTACTAGCTGGAGGCATTACCGAACTATATTGTCAATTCACTAATAAACTTGGTGTATAAAAGCAAGTTATTGCAAGACAAAAATAAAGAAAGATAGATTAACATATGCCTCACCTTGTAGCATAGCTTGTTGCACTGGAAGGATACACTGCCAAAATGGTATATAGATCAATACGGTTACCAGCCGTGTATCAATATTGGTACGGCTGGCCATGTAGATCACGGTAAGACAACGCTAGTTGAAGCAATAACAGGTGTCTGGACAAGTGCACATAGTGAAGAACTCAAACGTGGAATTACAATTCGCGTAGGTTATGCTGATGCAGCTTTCTACAAATGTCCATCATGTGAACCTTCTGTTGGGTATTCAACTTCACCCAAATGTTCCAACTGTGGAAGCGAGAGTGAGCTACAAAGGGTCGTAAGTTTCGTAGATTCTCCGGGGCATGAAAGTCTCATGGCTAACATGCTTTCAGGTACGGCTGTAATGGATGGTGCGGTGCTGGTCATAGCTGCAAATGAGAATGTGCCAAAACCACAGACTAGAGAACATTTTCTTGCTTTACAAATACTGGGAATAAAAAATATGATAATAGCACAGAACAAGGCTGATCTAATTTCATATGAAGATGCAATGAACAATTACAAACAAATAAAGAATTTTATCAAAGGAAGCATCTCTGAAAAATCAGCTATAGTTCCTGTTTCTGCACAGCATAAATTAAACATAGATGCATTAATTCAATCTATAGAGGAAAACATTCCAACTCCCAAGAGGGATAGTAAAGCTAATCCAGTGATGCATGTGTTGCGATCATTCGATGTCAACAAACCTGGTGCATCAGTAGAGGGTGTTAAGGGTGGTGTCATTGGTGGTGCGCTTGTACAGGGCGAATTTAAAGTTGGTGACGAGATAGAGATCAAACCAGGAATTTTTGACGATAAAAAAGAAAAATACGATCCCATAGTAACGCAGATTGCAAGCCTAGGCACTGGAGCAGGTATTGTAGAAGTGATAAAGCCAGGAGGACTGGTTGCAATAGCTACCAAACTTGATCCATCGTATGTAAAAAGCGACTCTCTGATAGGTTCCATAGTAGGCAAGCCCGACATGTTGCCTGAAGAGAAGGAGAGTGTGACTATTGATACACAGCTGTTTGAAACGGCTGTGGGTACGCCGGAACTTGTAAAGGTTGATCCGATCAAGGTAAACGAACCGTTAAGGCTTAACATAGGCACGGCCGCTATGCTGGCCACTGCAACTTCGGTAAGAGATGGGAAGATCGAAGTAAGGTTCAGAAGGCCAGTATGTGTGCTGGAGCAAAGTAGAATCGCCATAAGCAGAAAGATAATTGATAGATGGCGACTAATAGGTGCTGGCGTAACAGTTGGTTGAAGTAATCTGTGATACCAGTTTTCTTATAGTACTTGCCAACAGACCAGTAAAGGGAATGGATGAACTGGAGGCAAGGTTTGGGAAGGTTAATTTTTTAATTCCAACAGCTGTAATAAAGGAATTAAACAAACTGGCGTCTTCAGCTGGTGTGAAGCGTGCGAAAGAGGCCAAACTTACATTAGGCTTGATAAGCAAATTCAAGATTGTGCGACTGGATAGTGTTGTTGCTGACGATGCAATAATAGACTATGCGGCAAGGCGTAAATGCATAGCAGCAACAATCGATAATGAATTAAAGAATAAGTTACGGAGGAATGGTATGAGTGTTGTTACGCTTTCAAAAAATAAATTAATAGTGGTGTAAGCGTTAACCTTAATTTTTAGTTTTTCCTAGGTTATAGCATGATAGAACATAACGGCGTTAAAATAACGTGGCTAGGGCACGATTCGTTCAAGATCAGCAATGGCAAGACATTGTACATAGATCCCTACAAGATAAAGTCTGAGGGGAAGGCAGACATACTGTTGATATCGCATGAGCACTTTGATCACTTAAGTATGGATGATATGAAAAAAGTAGTAAGTGGTAATACCAGCATTGTAGCGGCGTCACAGTGCACTGATACTGTCAAAACAATAGGTGCGAAAGAAATCAAGATAGTAAAACCAGGAGAGAAGGTTGTTGTGCAGGGAATAACAATAGAAGCTGTTGCTGCATATAACATAAACAAGATCAATCCTGATACAAAGAAACCATTTCATCCCAAGGAAGATAACAAAGTTGGATTCGTTGTAACTATCAACGATGTGAAAATTTATCATGCCGGTGATACTGATGCAATCAAAGAAATGAAAAACATACAAACTGACATTGCGTTGTTGCCAGTTAGCGGAATATATGTGATGACAGCAGAAGAAGCAGTTGAAGCTGTAAGAATGATAAAACCAAAAATTGCAATTCCGATGCATTACGGTGCGATAGTTGGAAGTGAAAAAGATGCAGAAAAATTTAAACAACTTGTAAGAGAATGCGAAGTAAAAATTCTCAACAAAGAATGAAAACACATGTAAATGTAACAAACCTTAAATACAATGTTGATTATCACTAACGTAATGGCAAGCAAGAAAGCTAGCAAGAGTAAGAAAAGATCAAAGTCTAAAGCAAAACGAAAACGATAAGCTGAAACTCTTGCAAAATAACGAAATAGTTTTTTAGAATATCGTATCCTTTTTATTATTTTTTGTATTCATGTTAGAAATAATATTTCCCAATAGATTGACGATAGAAATTGTAAATTAGAAATTCTAGTACAAGTTGATATAATGTGATTTGGCTGGAACCACTTGTATGGGAGCTGTAGAATGGAAGTTCGATTGCATAATGCATGTGGTAATTCTATTATATAATGATTCAGGATTATTGAATGGCTATACCTTAAAATAGCTATTAGATTTTGAGACTTTAGCATGGGACAGGAGCAGTCAAAGCAACCGGAGCAACCGAGCAGGCAATTGCTCAATTTCACTTCCTTCAAGTTTACCAGAAAGCATATGATGGTCATTGCGGTACTGGTTATAGCATTTGCAACCGCCTTTATGTTACGCTCTCTCCCTTTACAGTATGGATTCCATCTTAACGAATTTGACCCTTATTTCGATTTTCGTGCCACACAATTTCTGGTTGACAATGGCATCGATAGGTACTTCGCATGGCATGACACCATGTCTTGGTACCCTGAGGGGAGAGATATTGCAGCAACATCACAGACTGGACTGCATCTAACCGCAGCATCGCTTTACAATGCATTCGGTTTCGGCGCCCCACTTTATGACTTTGTAGTATGGTTCCCTGTAGTTTTTGGCTCCTTCACAGCAATCGTCATATTTGCCCTTGTTAGGGTGATATCTAGTACGACTGCAGGATTATTCGCATCGCTATTTTTCGCTATTTCACCTGCGATAATACAACGTGGAAATCTTGGGTGGTTCAAATCAGAGCCGTTAGGCCTATTTCTTGCCTTGCTTGCAACCTATCTTCTGCTTAGTGCACTGAAACATAACAACGACCTACGTCTCTCGCTTGCTAAAGCTGTTGGTGGTGGTCTGTTGCTTGCACTTGGTATGGCATCTTGGGGAGGAGTACAGTACTTTAGTTTACTTTTAGGATTATTCTTTATTGCAATACCATTCTTTAGAAAAGACAAGGTGCCTTTGTATGTAATTCCAACATTTGCTATAATAACAGTGGCAGCAGCATCGGCATTTCCTAGCATAGCTGCACAACCAGGTTATCTATTTGGTACAACATTAGCAGGTCTTTCATTATGGATCCCTGCAA